>NZ_JBEPYQ010000142.1:0-13516 GCF_041641335.1 Cohnella sp.
GTGGACGGGCTTTTCTCATGAAAGCAAACTCTACCGAATTTCCGAAGGACTCTTGCCTGTATACTGCTTAAATTGCCGGCTGAAGAAGAAAATATCGCGGTAGCCGAGCGCGTCGGCGACCTCGGTCACGTTCATGCCCGCGTGCAGCAGCAGATGCTGGGCCCGCTCGATCCGCGCCCGGATCATGTAGGTTTGCACGGACATGCCGATCAACTCCTTGAACTTGATTGAGAAGTAGCGCGAGGACAGCCCCGCCCGCTTGCCCAAATCCTCGACGCGGTGCACTTCGCCGGGATGCTGCAAAATGTAGTTCGCGACCTCTCGGATGCTCTCGCTCAGTTGATTGCTGGCCTTCCGTTCGATGGGCTCTTGTCGATCGTAGCGCAGCAGATGGATAATTAACTGCTTCAGAATAAGCTGCGCTTCGACCTCGGCCGCGAACGTCTTCACCAGAAACAGACGCACGTACTTGGACAGCAAATGCTCAAAATCGAACGTGTCCTCCAGCACGCGATAAGGCTGCGGAACGTCTTCGACCGGTTCGGCCGCGTCGAAATGAATATACGTGAGCACGAGCGGCTTCTGCGGATTGTGCGTCGCCCACGTATGATCCCCTTTGCGGAAGAGAAAGCAGCTTCCCTTGCCCAGCGTGTACATCTTCCCGTTAAGAGACAGTTCCCCTTCGCCGCTCCACACGTAGAAAATATCGTAGTTGGCCAGCGGCTTTTCCCGCTTCTGCCACTTCCACCCCGGTTCGCACGAGATTTTCGCGAACGCGGGGAGCAGCACGAACGATGTAGGCGATAGGTTAATCATCAACGAGACCTCCTTGTTCCGGCCTTGCGCGCAGCACGTTCAGCGCTGCGGCTGCCCGACGGATTCGACGAATGCCTTCTTCAATCTGACGTTCGCTCAGGTGGGCGAACCCGAACAGCGCCGAAGGCGGCGTCTTCTCCGGGAGCGCCCCTTCGGACGGAATATCGTAAGCCGCCCCGTCCTTCCATACCGCTCCGCAGCGCGCGCACTCTTCGACCAAGCGGCGATAGCCTTCTGCCGTCCCTTCCCATCTAGCGTACACGTGCAGTCCGGCATCCGACGGAACAGCTGTGAACAACTCCTGCAGATTGGCGGCCAGGCTGGTGCGCAGCTTGTGCTCCAGCTTGCCGAGAACGCGGCGGGCCTTGCGCATATGCCGGTCGTAGCCGCCCGAGGACATCCAGTTCGCGAGCGCCTGCTGCTCCGCGATGCCCGTCGGGTGCGGGTCGTACAGCTTCTTGGCGAGCAGCAGCGGCTGCATCAGCTCCTTCGGGACGACGGCGAAACCGATTCTCATGCTGGCGCTCATAGAACGGGAGAACGTGCCGACGTAGACGACGCGGCCTTCCCGGTCCAGAGCTTTAAGCGGCTCGATCGGACGTCCTCCCCAGCGGAAGTCGCTGTCGTAATCGTCCTCCACGATCCACGCGTTGCGCCTGGACGCCCACGCCAGCAGCGCCTGCCTGCGCTCGTAGCTGAGCACGACGCCCGTCGGGAATTGCCGGGTGGGCGTCACGAACAGCAGCTCGGCGTCCCAATCCCTCGGCACGATGCCCCCTCCATCCGTGCGCTCCGCAACGAGAGTTGCCCCCGTTGCCTCCACGGCATTGCGAATGCCAACGTAGCAAGGATTTTCGATGACCGCCGACTTGCCTTCCTCCAGCATCAGCTGCGCCAGCAGCGCGATCGCCTGCATCGATCCGGAAGTAACGACGATATCGTCCTCCCGGCACGGAATGCCCCGCTCTCGGCGCAATCTGCCGGCGATTGCCTTGCGCAGCTCCAGGCTGCCTTCGGTTCCGTGGCCGTCGACCGCGCCGGAAGCTCCGAGGCTCTTCCATTGATGAGCGACTTCCGCTTTCCACTCCTGCCATGGAAAACGCTCCGAGCCAAGTCCCGCCGGAACGAACGAGACGATCTCCTCCCCGTCCGCGGGACGTCTCCGACCGGATGGGGGCTTCGGCCGGGGCGACGACGCCATCGGCGGCAGCTCCAGCAGACGGCGGCCCCACTTCGTCAGCCGCGGAGGCTCTCTCGCCGTATCGGACGCTCCTCCGGCCGAGGCTGCGTCCGATCCCGCCGCCCCCCGATCCGCACCCGCCACGAAAGTTCCTTGTCCGACGCCGGCCTGCACAAACCCTTCCGCGGACAGCATTTCGTAAGCCAGGCTGACGCTTCCCCGCGACAGTCCGTACAGGGCGGCCAATTGCCGGGTGGAAGGCAGCTTCTCTCCCGGTGACAGCGTCCCTTCCATAATCGCTTCCCGAATGGCCAAATACATCGCTAAATGCTTGCTGCCGCAATCGGACAGCTTGGCGGAATATGCAAACGGAGATGCCATACGTAACCCTTTCCTTCTTGGTTAGAGGTTGTTCAAAAAGTCCGCTATGGATCGCGATCTGAGTAAATGGACTAGTCATTTTACTGTAAAATGGATCTTTTCTCTTGTCAATGCAAGGCGTACACTGTTCCTCAACCAAGTGAAAGCGAGTGGATGTCTTTATGAGAAGAAAAGAGTTCCAAGCCGACGAACGGGAATGCATCGATTTTCTGGAAGAAAAGCACGACGGCGTGCTGACGTTCTCTGGGGCCGACGGCTGGCCGAAGGCGGTTCCGCTGAACTACGCCTGGCACGACGGGAACGTCTACTTCCATGGCAGCAAGCAAGGCGAGAAGATGGCCGGAATCGCCGCAGACCCTCGCGCCGAGTTCGTCGTCTATCAGGCTCACGCCTTTATTCCTTCTTATTTTACGGATCCTTACCTGGCCTGTCCCGCGACCGTCTTCTTCCGCTCCGTGCGCATTCGCGGAACGGTCTCCCAAGTCGAAGAGCCGGCTGAGAAAGCGTCCGCTCTGGCCGCGTTGCTCCGCAACATGCAGCCGGAAGGAGGACACTCGCCCATCGACGCGGCGGACCCGCGCTATGCCTCTTCCTTGCGGGGCGTCGCCGTCATGCGCCTTGAACCGGAGAGTCTGACGGGCAAGTTCAAGTTCGGCCAGAACGTTCCGGAGAAGAAGCGGGAGAGCATCGCCGAGCGCCTGCTCGAACGCGGTCTGCCGGGAGACGCCGATACGGTCGAGAGAATCCGCGGCGGCGGGGCGAGAAAGTAACTCCGCTGCCCCGTGCTCGAATAAGCAATCGGACCATGAAACGAATTGGTGAAAACTCACGAAATCCGTGTCCTTTTTTTTCGGGGAAAACGCTTTAACGCAATGACGCTCTTCGGTCAATGGTGTATAATATCACCTAATGACGATTGGAAGGATGAAAGTGATGAATCCCCTTGCTCAGCAGTTGAACGAGACGATTGCCCGAGACAATCCGCATGTCGCCGAAATGCTTTCCAGCCTCGGCAAAGCTATGTATTTGCCCAAGCTGGGCATCTTGAGCCAATCCGCCGAAGCGAAGCAGAAGGCCGGCTCCTACAACGCCACGATCGGCATCGCGACCGAGAACGGCAAACCCATGCACCTGGAGGTCATTCAGGAAACGCTGTCTGCTTACGATCCGAAGGATCTTTACGAATATGCTCCTCCGGGAGGAAAACCCGAGCTCCGCGCCATTTGGCGGGAGAAGATGATCGCCGAGAACCCGTCCGTCGCCGGCAAGCAGATCAGCCAGCCGGTCGTAACGAACGCGCTGACCCACGGTCTCAGCATCGTCGGCGACCTGTTCGTGGACGCGGGAGACGCGGTCATCGTACCGGACAAAAACTGGGAAAACTACGAGCTGACCTTTAACGTCCGCCGCGGCGGAGAAATGGTCTACTACCCGCTGTACGATGCGGACAATCGCTTCAACGCGGCCGGACTTCGAGACTCGCTGCTCTCCCGCAAGGACAAGGGGAAGGCGATCGTGCTGCTTAACTTCCCGATCAACCCGACCGGCTATACTCCGGGAGTGGAAGAAGGACGCGCCATCGTCGACGCCGTCCGCGACGCCGCAGAAGCCGGCATCAACGTCGTGGCTGTAACCGACGACGCCTACTTCGGCCTGTTCTTCGAAGATTCCTTGCAGGAGTCGCTGTTCGGCCAGCTTAGCGGCCTGCACGAGCGCGTTCTCGCCATCAAGGTCGACGGCGCGACGAAAGAGGAGTACGTATGGGGCTTCCGCGTGGGTTTCATCACTTACGGCGGCTTGAGCGACGCAAGCTTGTCGGCGTTGGAGCAGAAGACGATCGGCAACATCCGCTCCACGATTTCCAGCGGACCTCACCCTTCTCAGACGTTTATTTTGCGGGCGCTCAAGTCGGAGCGTTTCCAAGCGCAGAAGGAAGAGAAGTTCCGCATCATGAAAGGCCGCGCCAACAAGGTGAAGGATTTGCTGGACAGCGGCAAGTACGGCGACGTATGGACTTATTACCCGTTCAACTCCGGCTACTTCATGTGCCTTAAACTGACGGTGGATGCGGAAGCCGTGCGCCAACGTCTGCTGAACGCTTACGGCGTAGGCACGATCGCGCTGGGCGAGACCGATCTTCGCGTCGCTTTCTCCTGCATCGAGGAAGGCAATCTGGAAGACTTGTTCGACCGGATCTACCAAGCGGTTCTGGACGTAAAGGCGGGCAACGCCTAATCCGTTGGGTTCGATAGGCTAGGGCTGTCCCATAAGTAAGGGCAGAACATCGAGGGGGGGGTGTATCTTTATACATCCCCCCATTTTTTGGTTAAGCGACTATACGCGGCTCCCGCAGCTTGGGCAGCGCCGAGGCACTTTTTTGGCCTTAGCAGCCCAGCTCGGGCAGCGCCAAGGCACTTTCTTGGCCTTAGCCCCGCGGCTTGGGCAGCGCCAAGGCACTTTCTTGGCCTTAGCCCCGCAGTCTCGGTCCCGTCAAAACTCAACCTATTCGCCAGGACCGGGGACGACAATTTTTTAACTTTTTATTATCTTGAATCGACACCATCCTGTGCAGCTACCCTCTACCCGCTATGGGACGGCCCCTTCGTTTGCTCGGCAGGTGGCTCCGCCGGTCACAAGTCGTCCTCGTCCCTGAACTTCGCGATTTTCCGGGGCATCCACCAGCCGCACCAGAGCAAGCCGAACGCGATCGCCGCCAGCCAATAATCGAGCCGAAGCGCTTCTCCCGCTCCGGACCCGCCCAGCCCCGCGGTCGCCGGCCCGACGGCTCCGATCGCCGCGACGGCCGCGATGCCGGACCACCGCGCGACCGAAGCAGCCGCGGCGAGCTTCCCTTGCGGGGGAAGCGGCAGCGTGTCGGCCGTCTCCACGAAGCGAACCCTCTTAAGCTCGCTGAGCTGCAGTCCGCATACGACGAGCGATACGCCGAATGCGATCGCATCGGCCAGCGCGCTGCCCGACACGGCCACTACGATACACGTCACGATAATCCATCTCCACAACGCCCCGAACGTGTCTCCCCGCAAAAACACTTTGACGTACAAATAATGCCAAGCCCAGCGTTTGCTCCACGGGATAAGATTGCCGACCCAGGCGATCCAGCGACGATAAGACGGCTTGGCCGTCTCGGAAGGAACGTCTACGAACCAGCTCAGAAAGCCCATCCACTTGCGCCGGGACGAAGCCTCTTCTTCGATCAGCCGCTCCCAGGGCAGCGCATGCTGCGCGGGCAACCGCCACAGCAAAGCCAGCAAGACCATGCAAACCGCCGCCAACAGGATCGACGACGCCAGAGACTTGAGCAGCAGCGCCGTCACCGCGGCAACGGTCAGCAGCAAGCGGAAGGCTTTCAGTCCGATCCGCCAAAACCGCGCCGCCGCCCTCCGCTCGCGCCAGCCCGCGTAGACGTTGTATCCGGCCAACAGCGCGAACAGCGCAGCCAGAATAACGGGCGGATGAGCGTCCGCCAGCCCCGCCGTCTGCGGAGAACGGATGTAGATCGGCGCATACAGCGCGAAGACGACAAGCGTCCGAAGCACGCCCGCAAAGATCGCCCGGCGCAAGGCTCCGCCGATATATTGCCCGAGCACGCGGTTTTCCATCGCCAACAAGAAGATCGGGTCGGCCGGGCGCAAGTACGTCCGAAGCGGAGCTCGCAGCGCCGCCAGGGAGAGAACGATCGCCCCGACCCACTTGGACGGCCAGTCGTCGGGCACCGCCTTGATCAAGTCCGTGTACCAGATCAGCGTCGCGAAAAAAATCGCCGAAGCAAACAAGCCGAATCCGCTCTGGATCACATAGCGGAAATACGGCACGATCTCCTGCCGAAAAGCCGCGGCGCGCTCTCTCCGAAGGGAGTGCAGGAAGTCGCCCTGTTCCCCGTGCGCATTCCTACTCACCCGCGCGGCCTCCTTCCGCGGCTTCCACCAACGCCTCGAAAGCGTCGTCCAGCGTCGCTTCCGCCCCGGAGCAGCCGGCCTGCTCTTTGACTTCCTTCGGCGTGCCTTCCGCGATCAATCGCCCCTTGTGCAATACGACGAGCCGATTCGCCTTGCGTTCCAGCGCGGATAAAATATGGGAGCTGAGCAAAATCGCCGTGCCCTGCGCCCGGACTTCGTCCAGAGCGCCCACCAACCCCCGGATCGCCAGCGGGTCCAGCCCGAGGAACGGTTCGTCGATAATGAGCAGCGCGGGTTCGACGAGCAGCGCGTTCATGAGCATGACCTTCTGCTTCATCCCTTTGGACAGCGTATCCGGCAGCGACTTCATCGCGTCGGTCATCCGGAACGTCGCGGCCAGCTTGTCGGCGCGCGCCCAAGCGGCGTCCTGCTTAAGCCCGTAAGCCATCGCGGTCCACTGCAAATGCTCCTTCACCGTCAAGTTCGGGAACAAGGACGGCTGCTCCGGCACGTAAGAGATGGAGGAGCGGTACAGCTCCCTGTCCTCCTCCAGCGTCGCTCCGGCGACGCGAACTTCTCCGCTGTGCGGAACCATCAGTCCCAGAATATGTTTGATCGCGGTGCTCTTCCCCGCTCCGTTTAATCCGATCAGCCCCAGCAGCTCGCCGCGATTCAGCGTCAAGGATACGCCGTGCAGCACCGGCCGACGCCGGCTGTAGCCTCCCGTCAGCTCTTTGATCGCAAGCGCGGACTCGCCGCCCGTCTTCCCTTTCCCGGATACCACCAATCTCCAGCCTCCCGATAAGCGACATATATGCCTTTCGTTCTCTTTATTATAGCGGGCTCGGAGCAGGCTTACAAAAAGGGCGGACATTAAACCGTGAAGTTGGTGTGGTCGATTCTGGTGTTAACGTTCACGGTGAACCGGCAAATCGGGTATATTTCACTCCATTCGTCTTTGATCTGCTTCCACTGCTGCGGTTGCTTCCGATGGATGCGCTCCCCGATGCCGAGCAAATCTGTCGCGTGTTGCTGTGAAAACCCGATAAAGCTTTTGATTTGATCCTCGATTTCCGAATTCAGCCGCTTCTCCCATTCGGCGATCAGCTCTGGAGTGACGGTCTGGTCATCGCAGGGCTGCCCGACCAGATTCAGATCCGCGTCGACTTCGAGCCGGACGACGGGGATTCCGGTCTTATCGATCGAGGCCGTGATCCGGCTGCTGCTTCTCGTGTTTTCGAACGCAACCGTATCGCCGGGTTTTCCGTCGCAAGTCAGCTTTTCGTTTGTACTCCTCATGCGATTGGACGCCCTGAGATAGCCTTTGCTTAACCGGGAGGACATGAAGCCTGCCAATTGGTCGCCACGGAACGCGAAAAAACCGGTGGCTTGAATCAGACGGTTCAATTCTCCTTCCTTGCTCTTCAGCACTCGGATCGCCGGAATGCAAACCTCTTGATAGCCGTTGATTCTGTCCATGTAGATGTCCAGCAGAGACGTCTGCGAAGTCAGGCCCGTGGTTTCCCCTCCTTCGGCCAATCCCCTTAGAGCCTGCGCGCTGATCGAAGCGTTCGGCATCTCTACTTCCAGTACTCTCGAAGCCTGTCCGTCGATCATGTAGACGAGCGTTGTATTGCGAAATTGCCTGAAACGGCGAAGCGACTCGATCTGTTTGTCCAAGCTCTGAAGCGCAATGTCTTTACTGATCACGATCGCCGTCGTCTGGCCCCACAGCAGCGTACGGTCCGACATGACCCGCATTAACCTGGCAGCTTCAAAAATGTTGCTCCCTTCCCCAGTCAACATGAACGTCTTGTTCAACATCCCTTTAGGCTGTTGTTGTCCGGACGCCAGCCGCGCGATTTCGGCGGACAACTTCACGCCTCCGTTCTTCCCCACATCCAGGGCAATGGAATGAACGATATGGATTTCGTTCAACTCCAAGCTGCCTTTGCAGCCCGAACCAACCAAAGCGAAAACGGCTAACGCCCACGCGATCCGCCTTGCCGCTCTCATTTGTCCCCGCCTCTAAATCGATAAGGGTTAATTGCCCGAAACAAAGTCGGACGCTTGGAGTCCCAAGGAATCGGGCGCCGCACGATGACATCCGTCAATTCCTGCGCATTAAGGGGAGCTGCCGGCCCCAAGTACGGAACCCCGAATGAGCGCAAGGAAGCTAAATAAATCAGCAAAACGATAATCCCGGCGACGAGCCCAACGTAGCCGAGCAGAGAAGCGAGAAATGTCATCCCGAATTGGAGGAGACGGATGGCGTAATTCATGGCGTTCGGAGGCAGCGTGAATGTGCATATTCCCGTCAGCGCTGCAACGATAACCATGATCGGAGACACGATCCCGGCTTCCACCGCAGCTTGCCCGAGAATAAGCGCACCGACGATACTGACCGCCTGTCCGATTTGCTTTGGCATGCGAATGCCCGCTTCCCGCATGATTTCAAACGCGAACATCATAGCGAAGCTTTCCACGACGGCCGGGAACGGCACGGGCTCCTTCGCGGCGGCAATGCTTTGAAGAAGCGCGGTAGGCACGAGCTCGTGATGGTAAGTAACCGTCGCCACGTAGAACCCGGGCAGCAGCAGCCCGATCAAACCGCAAAAAATCCGGAGCATGCGGAGAAGGGAGCCGATATAGAAATTCCAAAAGTAGTCTTCCCCTACCTGAAAAGCCTGTAAAAAAACGAAGGGCAGCAAAATGACAAACGGAGTGCCCTGAACGATGATCGCGATTCGCCCGTCCATCAGCGCGCCGACGACGCGGTCCGGCCGTTCGGTTGATTCCACCATCGGAAACAGCGTTCCCCGGTGATCGGCGATCCACTCCTCGATCGCATTGCTTCCCACTATGAAGTCGGCGGTAATTTCGTCGATTCTGCGATGAACCTCTTTCAGAATGGACGGGTTCGTGATGCCGCCAACCGATAAGACCGCCAGCGGGGTCGGGCTCAGCCTCCCGATTTTACGGCTTTCGATTTTGAGCTGGGGAGAAGGACAATAGTAACGCACCAGCGCTAGATTATTGGTAAGAGACTCGGTAAACCCGCTTCTCGGTCCTTTGACAGTCGATTCGCTCGACGGCTCTTCCACGCTTCTAAGCTGAACGCCCAATAGATCGATGGCTGCGGCGCCCGGCGGATTCGCGAACAGCAGCAGCGCTTGTCCGGCCGCAAGACTTTCCGCTCCTTGCTGAATCGACTTGCGCCAGCCGTCGTCGCCGAACGCAAAGTCCTCGTTTCCGAACTCTTTGGCATGGGCCAGCAAATATTCCAGCCTTCTGTCATCCGTCAACCCCTGCAAATATGCGATTTTGATCGGCTCCCCCGAAGCAAGCTCCCGGTCGACGAAGATCAAATCGTCGGTATGCTGCATGCAATCCCGTATCCGTCGGACATTTTCAGCCAAATCCTCCGAGAATTCCGTTTGTCTAGCGTTCATGCGTTCACCTTCGTTTTGCCGCCGTCTCCCCGCAGCCATGCGATCAGCAGAAGAAATCCCGGAACGGCGTACTGGAATAAACAGAAATACCAGGCTTGCTGATCGTAAAACCTGCCGAGCTCAATGAGTCCCCATACTTTGAACTTGGCGCAAACATAGATTCCCGCCGCAACCGGAATAAGAAACCTGCGCGGTTTCTCCAGCTTCAGCAAATCGGCCAGTCCCTGCTGGGCGGACCAAAAATAAACGGTGAGCTTGATAAAGCAGCTCATCACCCACACGGCGACGAGGGCGGCGTCGAAACGCTCGATATACCGAAATAGGCGGATGTTCTGAATCAGGCTGATGCTAGGGTAAGTGAAAGACTCGGAAGCTTTTGCCCCGAACAACAGCGTACAAGAAAGCACCGATAGCATGAGCAGCACTGTCGTAACCGCCACGGCCCCGACGGCGTATGCCGCCGTTTTTTTCGTGCGGCGCACGTGATTCAGCATCATCGAGATGAACATAAGATCGCCCAGCCAAGAGGCGACGGGAATGATGCCGGAAAGCGGCTCAAGCCATCCGTTCTCAAGAATGGGGAGCAAATATTCCGGATGGTATTGCCAGCTCAGTGCGGCGTAAATGCCCAGAAAAGTAAACACGATAACGAAAAGCACAATCTCCGACACGCGGCTGAAGGCTTCGAGACCTCGATAGACCGCGTAAGCCCCCATGATGACGCCCGTAGCCAAATACCAAGACTGGGGAATGACCGGGCTCAGCGCGACGATGAAAAACTGCGCAAACTCTCTGACAATCCATGCGGTAACGTCTATAAAGTAAAATATTACAGCGAAAGCAAGCAGGCCCCCGATCCAAGGTCCTAGGACATGCTTACAGATGCGAATCAAGTTTTTGTCCGGATACATCCGGTTTAAAGTCATTAGAATAAGCAGATTCAACAGACCTGTCAGGCCGCCCGCAAGCACTAAGAACCACGAATTCCGTTCGGCGTAACGGACTAGCGTGGCCGGAGCGTACAGGCTGGAAGTCCCAATGGTCGATATGACGATAAGGGACATCAATTGAAAATTGCTGATCACTTCCCGGCGTTCCATATCGTACCATCCTTTCGGCGCCGTTACAGTATGCGCAAGGAGTTCCCTTTTTACTCGGAATAGGGAGGCTCGTCGCGAGGAATGGTAGACTCGGAGGTGTTCCGGATGAAAGCTTACGGACTAGCTTATTCGGCTTCCGGCATCTGGCTTGTTGTTGTATGCGTCTGGTTGTCGGATTACGATTGGTATCAGGCGCTCTCCGTCGGAACGTGGGGATTTCTCACCGTCGAAGCGATAACTATGCTGCCCGTTCTACTGTCGTTGTTCCTAGCGGAGCTAAGCGCGAAAGCTTCCGAGAAGAGTGCGCGAAACGGATAAAGAAGGCTGCGCAAAAAAACGGCGAATCGGGGATGGACCCCGATTTCGCCGTTTGTTCGACATAGCTACGACTAGTTTAAGATTGGATCTCGATCGTCTTCACGACGTGATTGACCCCGCGGACGACAACGTTCGCGTTAGGCGATAAGCCGGCGCCGCCGCTGATCGTTACGTTCGCGTCCACGTCGTAAATGATAATGTGGGTAATACCGTCCGACGTCTTGTTCAAGGAGATCGTCGCCAGCTTGCCGTCCGCATGAAGCGTGAACGAGCCGAGCGTGCCGCTGTCGGCGAATTGCGCGTTCGCCGCGGCGGATTTCGTCACGTCGACGAACACCGCTTTGCCTTCGAACGTGCGCACGAGCGCCTCGTCGCCGGACTGCAGGGCGGAGAGCGGAGCTTTGACGTTGTCGCGGAAAATGAACACATTAGCGTCGACCGGTACCGTCACCTTCGTTCCGTCCGATTTTCTGACCGTGAGCGCGTTGCCCGAGACCGTCTCGACCGTACCGACGATCGCTTGCGCCCTGCCCTCTTCGGGAAGCTGCTGATCGACGCGATCCAGCAGGGAAGCCAGCTCCGCCCGGGTAACGGGACGATTCGGCTGGAACGTCTTGTCGTCGTAGCCCTTGATCAGGTTTTTCTCCAGCGCCACCGCGATGTATCCGACGGAGCCTGCCGGAATTTCCTTGGCGTCGCGGAACGGCAGCTCCGTGCTCATCTTCAGCTTCGCTTCCGCTTCCAGCTTCATCGCCTTGACGAGCAGAACGGACGCCCATAGCCGGGTAGCCGGCTTATCCGGCTGGATTGCGGCCTCCGTCTCGGCGAACAGGTCGTTTTCCAGCGCTACAGCGACATAACCGACCGCCCAGCCGTATTTTTTCTGTAATTGGGCGAAATCTTTGAAATTCAATTCTGCGTTCCTATTCTCTGGCTTTTCTGCCTCTTCCTTGAGTCCCAGCAGACGCACCGCGGCAACAAGCGCCTCGATCCGGCTGATGTTGTTGCGCGGCTTGAAGCTGCCGTCCTCGTAGCCGTTGAATACGCCCTGGGCGGCAAGGCGGACGATCGGTCCGTACGCCCATTTCCACTCTTTGCCGTTCACGTCTTTATAATTCAAATGAATGCCGCTCTTGCCGCTTTTGTCGTCGTTCCGTTTTTTCGAGCCGCGATCGGATTGGGCCGAAGCCATCGCCGCGGTCGCGCTGCCCGCAAGCATGGCTAACGCCAGCGTAGCCGCAGCCGTTTTCTTAAGGACCGGTTGCATCTGTTTCATCATGAAGTCTCTCCTTTGCAGCGATCGTATTCGCGAGTATGTCCCGCATATATAAGCATTCAGGGAAATGCCCCTCCCTGGCAAGGCCCAAAGCCGGAAATAAGGCTCAGGTAGGAAGCATTATCCGGATTCGGACGCCGATCGTGAATAATTCCGATTCCTTCGAACCATGGTATTAAGAACCATGTCCGCAAGGAGAGTGCCTACGTTCATGCGCAATCGCTTGTTCGCCGTCTCGGCGTGCGGCCTGATCGCCGCCTGTTTGATTTTTGCCGCCAGCGCCGCCGCGAATCCTTATTCCCCCTACCACTTCGGATTCAAGAAGAGCAAGCAGGGAAGCCTGCCGTCCATCGCGCAGGAAGGGTTCATCGGCGTTCTGCAGAAACAGGAAGCCATCTTCCTCGGCAATACCGGTAACAAAGAGTTGTACCTGACCTTCGACAACGGCTACGAGAACGGCTATACGCCGCGCATTCTGGACGTTCTTCGCGACAAGCGGGTTCCGGCCGCCTTCTTCGTGACCGGACATTTCGTGAAGGACCAGGCCGGGCTGGTGAAAAGAATGTCCTCGGAAGGCCACCTGATCGGCAACCATTCCTGGAGCCACCCGGACCTGAGCCAAGTCGGAGCGGATCGCATTCGCGGTGAAATGGACAAGGTGAAACAAGGGGTGGCCGAGCTGACGGGCGCGCGGGAAATGCGGTATATGCGGCCGCCCCGGGGCATCTTCAGCGACTCCATGCTCGGCGTCTGCCGCGAGCTGGGGTATACCGGCGTCTTCTGGTCGGTCGCGTACAAGGATTGGGACGTCAACGCGCAGCGAGGCTGGAAATACGCGTACGACAGCGTGATGAGCCAGCTTCACCCCGGCGCGGTCATTCTGCTCCACTCCGTCTCCCGCGACAACGCCGAAGCGCTCGGCCGCATTATCGACGCGGCCCGCTCTCAAGGCTACGAGTTCAAGAGCCTCGACGAGCTGACGACGAGAACTTACCGGTAAGCGTCTAATCTACGTGCAACGCGGGGCTGTCCCAAAAGTAGGAACGCACAAAATTATCGATGATAAAAAAGGGGGG
>NZ_JBEPYQ010000143.1:0-12797 GCF_041641335.1 Cohnella sp.
GATTTTTTGGCTTACTGCGAAGAGAGTGGTATGGAAAAATATGAGATCCAATCACAATATTGGATTATGGTTGATCCCTGTGTTGTCATGTGAGGTTTGATGCATGGATAGTGCAAAAAAGTGCCTCAACGTTAAGCGGCCGGGGCCGCGCATAGTACGAAGACAATATTCGGGTGGCGGCACGCGCGGTCCGCCGCTTTTTTCATGATTTTTTTCAGAAAATCGTTCATTTCAATCTGAGTATGATCGATATGTCAGGAGAGTTATGACTACAAAATCCGAATATCCTCCATCATAAACCGAATTCCGTCGATTGGCCTGCAAAGGTTTACGGCGTACATTAGAGATACAGATTCGATAAGGAGTGATATTTTCATGACCGTTACGATCAAGGAACGGCTGGTCGATATTCCGACCTACGGCATCGGGGAACCGGACCGCAATCCGATGTTTCTGGAGAAACGGGTGTATCAGGGAAGCTCGGGCAAAGTGTATCCGCATCCCGTCGTGGACAAGATCATGGACGACAAGCAGGCGCAGACGTACCGGATCGTCGTGCTTGAGAACGAATACGTGCGCATCGAAGTGATGCCGGAGCTTGGCGGACGCATCTACCGGGCGCTGGACAAGACGAACGATTACGACTTCGTCTATTACAATCAAGTGATCAAGCCGGCGCTGGTCGGGTTGGCCGGGCCGTGGATTTCCGGGGGCATCGAGTTCAACTGGCCGCAGCACCATCGGCCGAACACTTACGGTCCGGTAGAATACCGGTTGGCCGAAAACGACGACGGAAGCGCGACGGTATGGGTGAGCGAGATCGACCGCATGTACGGCACGAAGGTGACGACGGGCTTCACGCTGTATCCGGGCAAAGCTTATCTCGAGATCTCGGCGCAGCTGTACAACCGCACGTCGCTGCCCCAGACGTTCCTCTGGTGGGCCAACCCCGCCGTAGCTGTCAACGATCATACGCAATCGGTGTTTCCTCCCGACGTCACTGCCGTGTTCGACCACGGCAAGCGGGACGTTTCCCGTTTTCCGATCGCGACCGGCACTTATTACAAGCAGGACTACTCCGAGGGCGTCGATATATCGCGCTACCGCAACATTCCGGTCCCGACCTCTTATATGGCGTACAAGTCGGACTACAACTTCGTCGGCGGCTACGATCACGGCGTTCGTGCCGGGCTGCTGCACGTGGCGAATCACCATGTCTCTCCGGGGAAGAAGCAGTGGACGTGGGGCAACGGCGAATTCGGCCAGGCGTGGGACCGCAATCTGACCGACCAGGACGGACCGTACATCGAGCTGATGACCGGCGTCTACACGGATAACCAACCGGATTTCACCTGGCTCGCGCCTTACGAGGAGAAGTCGTTTAAGCAGTATTTCATGCCTTACAAGGAAATCGGGGTCGTGAAAAACGCGTCGATCGACGCGGCGGTCAACCTGGAGGTGGACGAAGCGACCCGGCAGGCGACGGTTATGGCTTACGCGACGAGCGTATTCGCGGACGCGGTTGTCGAGCTTCGCGGGCGCAAGCGCGTCTACTTGCTGGAGACCGTCGTGCTGTCGCCGACGTCGACATTCAAGTCGATTGTGCCGCTCGACGAAGAGGATCGGGCGCACGACTTGATCGTAGCCGTTCGCGATCGGGAAGGCCGCACGCTGATCTCGTACCGCCCGGCGAAGCCGTCGATCGAGCAAGTGCCGGAGGCCGCGAAGCCGCTGCCGGCTCCCGAGGAGCTGCGGACGAACGAGCAGCTGTACTTGGCGGGCCTGCATCTGGAGCAGTACCGGCATGCCACGTTCGAGCCGGAAGCCTATTATCTCGAAGGGCTGAAGCGCGATCCTTCGGACATCCGGATTAATGTCGCATACGGCACGCTGCTGCTGCGAAGAGGACTGTTCTCCGACGCAGAACAAGGCTTCCGCTCCGCGGTGAAGTCGCTGACGTGGCGCAATCCGAACCCTTACGACAGCGAAGCGCTGTATCAGCTCGGCTTGGCGCTGAAGCTGCAGGACCGCCTGGAGGAAGCGTTCGCGGCGTTCTACAAGGCGACCTGGTCGTCGGCTTGGCAGGACGCGGGCTATTTCTCGCTGGCGCGTATCGCCGCCGGACTCGGAAACCACGCGGAAGCGCTCGAATTGGTCGACCGCGGACTCGTGCGCAATTCGCACAACTACAAGGCCCGCCATCTGCGAGCTGCGCTTCTGCGGAAGCTGGGAAGGCTGGCCAAGGCGGTCGCCTACGCGGAAGAGACGATCGCTCTCGATACGCTCGATTTCGGATCGGCTTGGGAGCGCGGACTGGCACTGACCGCTCTCGGCGACAGCGCGCGGGCGGAAGATGCCGAGGCGGAATTGGCTCGGCTGATGAGGAACGATGCGCACAACTATATGAACCTGGCCGCGGATTATGCGGAAGCCGGCTTGTGCGCCGAGGCGATCGGCGTGCTGACGAAGCTGTTGCGCCTGTCCGGACCGGGGGCGTCGGCGTATCCGACGGTGCATTACGCGCTCGGCTACCTGTACGAGAGGGCCGGCGATTCCGCCAAAGCTGCCGAGCACCGCGCGGCGGGACGATCGGCGAAGCCGGATTACTGTTTCCCGAACACGCTGTTCGAGCTGTTGGCGCTGGAAAGTGCGATTCGCGCGGATGAGACGGACGGTTATGCCCACTATTATCTCGGAAACTGGCTGTACGACAAGCGGCGCCACCAAGAGGCCATCGCGAACTGGGAAGCGGCGGTTCGTTCGTCCTGCGCCGGCTTTGCCACCGTGCATCGGAATTTGGCTCTTGCTTACTACAATAAGCTGGGGGACGCCGAAGCGGCGCTGCGTTTGCTGGAGACGGCGTTCGCCTGCGATCCCGACGACGCCCGCGTGCTGTACGAGCTCGATCAGCTGTACAAGAAGCTCGGCCGTCCGGCTGCGGAGCGCGTGTTGAAGCTGGAGGAGAATGCCGAATTGGTCGGAAAACGGGACGACTTATATTTGGAACGCGTGGCGCTGCTGAACGCGCTCGGACGCCATGAAGAAGCCGCAGCGGCGCTTGCCGTCCGCAAATTCCATCCGTGGGAAGGCGGAGAAGGCAAAACGACCGGACAGCACGTCCTGTCTCGCGTCGAATGGGCCAAGCGCGAGATGGAGGACGGGCGCTTCGAGAAGGCGGCCGGCCTGTTGAGGGAAGCGCTCGTCTACCCGGAAAATCTGGGGGAAGGCAAGCTGTCCGGCGCGCAAGAGAACAATATCTACTATTACCTGGGCTGCGCCTACTTGGGAATGAACGAGCCGGAAGAAGCGCGCAAGCATTTCGCCGTCGCTTCCCAGGGGCTGGAGGAACCGACAAGCGCGATGTATTACAACGATCAACCGCCCGATATGATTTTCTACCAGGGCATGGCTTGGCAGAAGCTAGGCAACGACTCGGAGGCGCGCCGCCGCTTCAACAAGCTGATCGAATACGGGGAGAAGCATCTGTTCGACGACGTGAAATTCGACTACTTCGCCGTATCGCTTCCGGATTTCCTCGTATTCGAGGACGATCTCAACAAGCGCAATGAAATTCACTGCCGCTATATGATGGGATTGGGATGGATCGGGCTCGGCCGTTACGATCGGGCGAAGGAAGAACTGGACGCCGCCTTGGCGCTCGACCCGAACCATCAGGGCGCGGCTACACACCGTAAGCTGTGCGAATAATTCTGTCCTGACAACAAAACGCATCTATCTCCTTCGCTGTCTCCGGGAGATAGATGCATCTTCTATTTTCATCGATGTCGAGGTATGGGGCTCAGGCGAAATTGGCGGGGGCTTGTTCCGTAATAAGCGCTGAAATGGCGGCTGAACGGATGAATGGATGGGTAACCCAGCTTCTCGGCAATCGCCGTGATGCTGGCGTCGCTCTCCTGCAGCAGATGAGCCGCTCGCCGCATGAGCTGCTTGTGCTGGTACGCTTTGGGCGTGAGTCCGGTTTCGCGCAGGAACAGCTCGTGGAAATAGGTTCGCTTAAGTCCGCAGCTTTTCCACCAGTCGGCAACGGGCTCGCGCAGCTCGGGATGAGCGTCCAGCTTGGAGAGCAGACGGACGATGCGGTAATCGCTCGGCTGCCTCGTATGCAGCGCGTTGTGCCAGCTGAGCATCCAGGAATAGAACAGGCTGTTGATCGCTTCCGCGCGGTATAGACTCAGCTCGTCGAATTGCTTGGCGATCGTCTGGAACAGGTCGAACAACAGCGGGAACGGCTGCAGCGTTGATACGCTCGGCAGGGCGTCCAATTCGTCGCAGCGCAGCTCGGGCGTGCCGGTGTGGAGCTGGTATCTTTCCGGGTAACGGTAAAAGGTACGGTTCAGCGAACGAGGATTGTCTCGTTCCCAGAGATCGAAATACAGATTGTAGGAGGACAGCGGCTGGCGAGGGGAGATATGGAAAGCGTGGGGCTGCCCGGGACGCAGAAAAACAAGCGTCCGCTTGTGGATCGGATACCGCTTGCCGTCGACCTCCATTTCGCCCGGTCCTTCCGGAAACAGATGGATCGCGTAGACGTTGCACGTACGCAGCCCTTCGTTGGAACTCCCGTCGTACAAATATGGCATGTAATCTCCGACGTACGGGGTCATTTCCGTCAGCTTTTTGTTCATGTTCCGCCTCCCGCGCCTTACTTATCTGTCATTCATTTACCGGATTATTTGATCAATAGATGGATGCTTCGATAAATACATGTTCTAAGTATAATGATACGATGTATGCGACTTTATGAAAAGCCGATAGAGTCAAAATAGCGGATTATTTATACAATGAATACGAGGGGCGGAAACGACTATGAAGCTCATCTATGACAGTCCGGCGAGGCGATGGACGCAAGGACTTCCCATCGGCAACGGAAGCCTCGGGGCCGTCGTTCAGGCAGATGAGGGAGCGGAAATCTGGAGCGTAACGGAAACGACGTATTGGTCCGGTAAAAGCGAACGGACGCCAAGCCGATCCGGCGGCAAGCGCGACTTGGAGAGAATGCGGGAACGTTTCTTCGCGGACGATTACGAGGAAGGCGAACGGCTCGTATCGGAGCTGCTGCAGCCGGACAAAGGAAATTTCGGCACGAATATGCCGCTGTGCGAGGTTCGTCTTCGATTCGAGCGCGCGGGGGAGCGGATCTCCCGGGAGCTGGATCTCGAGGAAGCGATCGTTCGCGCCTCGTACGATGCGGACGGACGTCTCTGCGAGCGGGAAATGTTCGCGTCTCATCCGGACGGCGTTATCGTCTCCCGTATCCGCGCGGGTCAGAGCGGCGGATTATCGTTCGAACTGGATATCGTCGGCAGTACGGAGACGTTCTCCGTCTCCGCTGCAGACAGCGGAGACGCGCTTGTCTTCGCCGGCAAGGCGACCGAGAACATGCACAGCGACGGCCAATGCGGCGTCGAGGCTCGGGGAAGGGTGGGGCTTCGCCTTACGGGCGGTACGCTTCGTATCGAGACTGGACGATTGATCGTCCGGGATGCGGACGAAGCTTTAGTCATTCTGGCCGTATCGACGGATTACGGAAGATCGGGAGTCGATTGGGCGAACGAACCGGCGCAGCGAGTCGCGAAGGCGGCCAAGCTTGGGTTCGACGGGCTGCGGGAAGCTCATGTCTCGGACTATCGCCGACTGTACGGACGGGTATCGCTCCAGTTGGGTTCGTCCGATAGGGAGCTGCTGCCGCTCGATCGTCGTCTGGCGCTGCTGCGCGAAGGCGGAGCATCCGAAGATCCGCAGCTGTTCGCGCTGTTCTATCAATACGGACGCTACTTGACGATCGCCGGATCCCGGGAGGATTCGCGGCTGCCGATGCACCTGCAGGGCATTTGGAACGACGGAGAAGCGAACCGCATGGCCTGGAGCTGCGACTATCATTTGGACGTCAATACAGAGATGAATTACTATCCGATAGAGACGGCCAATTTGGCCGAATCTCACGAACCGCTGCTGGCGTTCCTGGAGAGGTTGGCCGAAGCCGGTAAGGCGGCAGCCAAAGATTTCTACGGCTGCGACGGCTGGGTGGCGCACGTATTTACGAATGCATGGGGCTTCGCGGCGCCGGGTTGGCATTATTCGTGGGGACTCAACGCAACCGGCGGACTCTGGCTGGCCATGCAGTTGATCGAGCGTTACGAATTCGGTCTCGACGACGCTTACTTGCGGGATCGCGCTTATCCCGTTCTGAAGGGAGCAGCCGAGTTTTACCTCGACTACATGACGGTGCATCCGAAGAACGGATATTTGGTGACCGGTCCTTCGAACTCGCCTGAGAACAGCTTTTACCCGGCTAGCGAACCGGAACAGTCCCGTACGATGTCGATGGGCTCGACGATGGATACGATGCTCGTTCGGAGGCTGTTCGACTTCTGCGCCGAAGCGGCGGAAAAGCTGGACGAGGACGCGGAACTTCGAGAACGTCTGCGCGTGGCGTTGGACAAGCTGCCGCCTCTTGCGGTCGGCCGTCTCGGCCAGCTGCAGGAATGGTTGGAAGACTACGGAGAGGCGCAGCCGGATCACCGTCATTTATCCCACCTGTATGGACTGTATCCCGGTCACGAGATTACGCCGGACGGCACGCCGGAGCTTGCGGCCGCGGTTCGCAAGACGCTGGATAACCGCCAGCGCGCATCGGGTCTCGAAGACGTGGAGTTCACGCTCGCGCTGTTCGCCGCCGGCCGCGCCCGTCTGATGGACGGCGACGAAGCTTGCAAGCAGCTCGCATACTTGGTCGGAGAGCTCTGCTTCGATAATCTGCTGACATTCTCGAAGCCGGGCATCGCCGGAGCGGAAACGTACATCTTCGTAGCCGACGGCAACTTCGGCGGCACGGCCGCGATCGGCGAAATGCTGCTGCAAAGCCATGCGGGAGACATTCACTTGCTGCCGGCGATTCCATACAGCTGGTCTGCCGGCAGCTTCTCGGGTCTGCGGGCAAGAGGCAATGTTGAAGTGTCCGCGGCATGGGAGAACGGCCGTTTAACGGAGGCTACCGTCTATGCGAAGTCTCCGATCAAGACGCGGCTGCGCTTTGGAAACCGGACGGTTCAGGTAGAGCTGGCTGCCGGGGAATGGCGGTCCTTCGATGGCCAATTGCTCTGCACGGGGTCCGGAGAGCGTCGTTAATTTTCCGGTCACGGGGACAGAGAACCTTTTCGCATAGAATAAAATAAAAAACCTCCCTTTATTTGGATTTCATAGCCGAATAGAGGGAGGTTCTCTCTTTTTTAGAGTATACTATAGAAGAAATGATCGAGATGGATCTATTATTTCTACAATTAAGGGGGTTAAATATTGCATATCCTCATTAGACAAGAAAAGAATGAAGATGCTAACGAAGTCTATCATTTAATACAACAAGCATTTGAAGATAGCGACTATTCGGACCATGACGAACATAATTTAGTAAACCGGCTAAGAAATTCGACACCGTAATCTATTTTATTGATTTCAATGAAATCATAGGAGTGATTTATTTTGCATGGGTATATCGACCTTGGGGGCAACCAGGTGATCCCGCCTATATACGATAATGCAACATCCTTTAGAAATGGTATAGCTGCTGTTAGACTTGATAATAAGACAAGATTCATCTCTTGTTCTGGTGAAACGGTTCTGGAAACGAACATTTTAAATGTAGGAAATTTTAATGATGGCCGTGCACTGTTCCAAACTAATGGTAAGTTTGGCTATCTAGACATGCAAGGAAACGTAGTTATTCCTCCTAGATTTGAATATGCCTACGACTTTTCAGAAGGATACGCCGCCGTAGCCGTATCTGAAGGCAGTGCAGGTGGAATAGCATTCATCGATGTTCATGGGGAATTTATCCACAAAAGGGTTTATGTTGATGCGATGCACTTCAGAGATGGTATTGTATCTGTTAAACACCACTCATCAGGTAAGTACGGATGTATCAACGCAACTGGCGAATATGTAATCGATCCGATATCTGATCGTTATATTTGCTTCTCTGAAGGGCTTGCTTCAATAGAAGTTAATGGTAAGATCGGTTATATTAATCACCAAGGTGAAATCGTGATAACACCGCGATTTGCTTATGCGAGTGATTTTCACAACGGATTTGCAATTATAATGAAGCGAAATAAATTCGGATACATAAATCAGGTTGGAGAAATCATTATAGACACCGTATTCAATGACGCCGAGGATTATTATGATCAGTTGGCCCCAGTCAAACTTGGAAAGACATGGGGTTATCTAAATCCAAAGGGTGAATTCGAAATTCAGAGGTTAGAATATTTTTCAGAAGGACTTAGCCTCGTAACAGTAAGAGAGAAAAGAAATAAGTATGCTGTCACAAAGCATAGTAACTTTTAATTAAGCTTAAGAACGGATCCGAAGCCCGTACAGGATTACATAATGATTATTATGTAACCCAATTAAATCTTATCACTTTTTCACAAAACCAGTATTTTATACATATGTCTTTAGGTTACTACCAGCGAATTTCTGCAATGACCGGATAATGATCCGAAGCGTCATAAGGAATAACCTTTGCTGTGGCCTGTTCTATCGACATGTTCACAAAGATGTGATCGATCTCCGTACCATTTTCCATTGTAGGCAAGTTGTTCTGAGGAGTTATTTTTTTCCATCGGGAGCTCAACCGTTTCATGAAAGAATCGTGCATCTCCATATTAAAGTCTCCGGCCAGGATCGTCGGTTGTTCTAGTTTCTCTAAAACGCTCCAAAGAACCGAGTTCTGTTTTATACGTTCGCTCATGTGTGCCCCCAGATGGGTATTGACTATTGTAACCACGCACTCATTAATTTGAAGTTTTACGATTAAGACACTCCTTCTCTCTTTAGACCCGCCAATATACTGAATATCTTTTGAAATTATCGGATAGTGACTTAAAATGGCGTTTCCATATTGAATCATGATAAGATTTATGCTTGGGGAGAAACAAGCGTGCATCCCGAGCTGTTTAGCCAGCTTTTTCAGTTGATCTCGAAATCCGCTTCGGGGCATGAAACGGTCCACCCCTTGCAATGCAACAACATCTGATTGGGTTTTAGTGATCACTTCCGCTATGCGTCTCAAACTGACTTTCCCATCTAAACCTTTTCCGTGCCGTATGTTGTAAGACATCACTTTTAGATTAATGAGGTTATCCATAGAATTCCCCTTCCGCCACGAAGTTGGTTGTTATAATGTTCGATAGCAACCTCAGCGATTTTCCGACAGATGCAGCAGTTTTATAAGTGTATCCGAACTGCGCGATCTGCATGCATGAATAGGCATGAACACGATAATTCGGGTATGGATTCCACCCATAGCTGCAACGAAATAATGAGCCTAATCCGACAGTGCCCGCATGATGTTGGATTTCGCCTCTGCCGCAATCGCTTCATTCCCGTCATCGACCGCTTGCATCAAGATCAGTACGGGGATGTATACCGCGATCAGCCGCGCCAGCAGCTTCGTTTCCTCGTCCACTCCTCCGTAAGTTTTGAAAAACACGCCGCGAGCGTAAGGTGGTAAAAAGCTGTAAGCAACGCTCAAATCGCAAGCCGGATGTCCTACGCTCAGATCGCCCCAATCAATGATGCCGGAAACGATCCCGTTCTCATTCACAAGCATATTTTTGAAATGAAGATCGCCATGTAGCAGTGCATTCACCGCCTCAACACGGTCCGTTTGCAGCCTGCTAATATAAGCTTCGATCACACCGGACTCCTCCGGCGACAAGTGTTCAACCACCTTCGATAGAAAGCCCTCCAATTTCACTTTGCGCGATGCTATGTCCGTCAAGCTTCGATGATCTTGCTGAACTCCGCACTTCAGCGCCGCCTGTACTGGAAACTCATGCAATCTCCGCAAAAATTTCGCCAGCGTCTCTGCCGATAAAGCGCGGCGTTCTTCCGTCAAACCGATGGGGAAATCTCCTGGCACGTAGGCATAGCCTAGAAATGGTGCCGGGTATTCGTCACTTGCTTCGCCGTAAAACAACGGTTTCGGATAGGGGATGGTCATATATGCCTCCAGCTTCGGCAGCAGTTTCCCTTCCATACGAATCGAGCCAACTGCAATCCCAACTGCAATCGTCCTTCTTGGAAACCGGAACACGTACTCGTCATCGATGAGAAAAACCGTATTGTCCCAGCCCCAGCCCACTCGCTTCACTTGCTTCGATGACAGCTGAGGGAATTGTCTGCCGATCAGCGTCCGTGCCTGCTCTTCGTTAACCTCCCACTCCGCATCCCATACATTTGTTCCTCCCATGAATTGTCTGCCTCCTCATTCCTTACTTTATTTAGACGTTTACATTCCCTAGAAGTTACGCATAACTGCCCGTTAGCGGAAACAGGCTTGCCGTTGCATGTCGGCAAGCCCGCTTTCGTTAAAGTATCGTTTCTGTTATTCCTCTAAGGACGGAATTCGAGACTAGACTGGATCAGTCGGCGCAAATCGATGTTTGCTCGCTTGTTCGTAGGCATAGGCTAGTCGGAAAAGCAAAGGCTCGCTGTAGGCGGTTCCGACGAATGTGATTCCCTGTGGCCCTTTGGTCGTATAGCCGCCTTCAGCGATGATTCCTGTCTCCGCGTACCCGCCCGGCACGGTAATGGCAGGATACCCCGCGCGCGCAGACAAATCGAGCCCTTCTTCGTTGCCTAGGAACAGCAACGCGTCCAACTGATACTCGCGGATAGCGTGGTCAATGCCTCGGTCTCGGGATATCTCACGGTTAAGGCGCAAACTCTCGGCATACACCGGTTCAGACAATGTGCCACTTGTTCCATTCGACCAGATCAGCGTGTCTTGCCCATACTTAAGCGCGACGTCGCGATTCGCTTCGTTAAAGGCGATGAGTTCATCTAATGTCCGAACGGAAGCGCCGGAACCTGCTTTGGCGAGATAATCGTTCAGCCCTTTTTTAAATTCGAACTGCATCACGTCCCAGTCCCACTTCGCACTCTCGCATGGCAATGATACCGGGTCGACGACGATTGACCCGCGTTCCTTGCACAAGGTGATCGCCCGCTCGATAATTGACGCCCTGGCTTCATCCAATCCTCGATAATAATGCCGCGGAACGCCAATTCTCGCGCCCTGCAAACCGTTCGAGTCTAAGAAATGCGTATAATCCGTATATGCTATTCGCCCATTCTCTTGCATGGCCGCATCTTCTGGATCCGCCGCAGTCATGGCGCCGAGCAAGATCGCAGCGTCCCTGACCGTACGCGTCATCGGACCGGCCGAATCTTGGCTATGCGTAATCGGGATGATGCCTCTACGACTGACGAGCCCAATAGTCGGCTTTAGGCCGACGAGGCTGTTTTGTGCGGACGGGCTGATGATTGAACCCGAAGTTTCTGTGCCAATGGCGGCGGTACACAGATTCGCGGCAACCGCCGCGCCGGAACCCGAACTTGAGCCACCCACGAACAACTCGCCGGGACCGTATGGATTAAGCGTCAGTCCACCCCTGGAGCTATACCCCGCCCACATTGTGCTCGACATGAAGTTCGCCCATTCCGTCATGTTTGCCTTGCCGAGGAGCACAGTTCCCGCAGCCCTTAATTGCGCTACCACGGCCGAATCCGTCAAAGCGAAATGTTCCGCAAGAGCGATAGAACCGGCACTAGTATGCATGCGGTCACCTGTATCAATATTGTCCTTGAGCAAGATCGGGATGCCGTGAAGAGGTCCGCGAGATCCGCGTTCCCACCGCTCCGCGTCAAGCGCCACCGCGATCGCGATCGCGTCCGGGTTGACTTCCAGCACCGCTTTCAGCTTCGGATTGAGCCGTTCGATCCGATCCAAATACCAGTGAACGCAATCCTCCGACGTTAACTCGCCTGATTCCATCGCCAACTGCAACGAAACGATGTCTGCTTCTATTAAACTATCATTTATCGCTCTGCCCATTTAGAGAGACTCTCCTTTTTGCAATGTTCTGGTTAAGATGTGTTCGGAGAACGGACCTTAGGTCCATCCGCGGGATGATGCGGCAACCTCATGAAGTTTGAACTGAGCTCTTGTTTCCCGTTCGATTAGCGAACTACATTATTTCCCTTGAGCTTTTACTCAGCATGTAATAATTGTACTTCTCGTTATATATCTCAATGATATTTTGAAATTCGAAACTGCATTTTTGTATTACTCTATTTGACGGTATATTGCGTAAAAGAGCAATTGCATTAAGCACCTCGACGTTCGTGTTCTCAAATAAATACTTGATCATCCCTTGAGCCGCTTGAGTAGTATACCCCTGACCTCTATGATCTTTAGATATTGCAAACATTATCTCTCGATTTGGAGGTGGCAATTCGTCCTTTATTCCAGTACAACACCAACCGATAAACTCCCCGGATTCTTTTAATATAATTCCCAATCGAAGACGGAGTTCACCGATGTTCCCGTTCAATCTTCCCGCTGCTCTTTAGATACGTTCCATCCTGGTAAGTATTCATTTATTTCAGATTGCCAGGTTAAAGCATGAAACCTGTCTAAATCAGCAATTATAAATTCTCTTAAAATAACATCTCTGCAATCAACGGTGAACACTTTTTCTTCCCCAACAGGATGGTATCATTTGTTGACTCCTTAAATATAGTTTAGGGACATACTCCTCTTTGTTTTTATTATAGAAGAATTCGACAGATTAAATGTTGTAAAGTCAGTAGCGTTGCATAAACACTGACATGACAAAGAGTCTGAATTGTCAGAAATTAAGCCTCTCCGGCCATGGGCTAAAAACTCATGGGGCCGCTAATCAGGCAGTCTTTGTCCATTTGGTATATAT
>NZ_JBEPYQ010000144.1:0-12575 GCF_041641335.1 Cohnella sp.
CAAGCTGGCTCAGACGCTCAGCATCCAGCAGCGCACGGCCGACAGATTGCTGCGCAAAATCCGCCTGGCCATGCACAAGTCGGAACCCACGCTC
Organism: Cohnella sp.; assembly: GCF_041641335.1. Lineage (NCBI taxonomy): Bacteria > Bacillati > Bacillota > Bacilli > Caryophanales > Paenibacillaceae > Cohnella > Cohnella sp. The sequence goes on from NZ_JBEPYQ010000144.1 coordinate 95, forward strand.
CTACTGGATTTCTGGAGTCGCGAGAAACGCTCCCAGCAACAGCCGATCGTGCGGCGGGTCATGCTGAAGATGCACAGAAGAGCCCGTGCCTTTATTCGGCGGTATTACGGCAGACGCGTGTCCAAATGGAACATGCTGTACTACTATTACGAGTACAGGTTCCGAAGCAACTACTCTCATCATTTTATCGAGGCACTCTCCAGCCTGATTCTTGCCTCCTGCGCGACGATTTACACGTTAAACGAGTACGGAATGCTTCGCGAGCGGAAGGTCGGGGCAGCGGCATAAACAAACACGGCCGGACCGGGATTTCCCTCAGTCCAACCGTTGTAAATGTTTTTCATGAATCTCGCTATCTTTGGCCTCTCGCAGCGGCTAATTCAGAATTAGCGTGAATTACGCTTTTACGAATCTTGCCAGGAACCTTTCGAAGGCGGCCCGGCCCTCTTCGTCCGACTTGTACACGCCCGCGTCTTGAAGCACCGCGTAAAATATGTCGCCGACGTCGGCTTGAAGGAGAAGGCTCACTGCTTGTTCGGAGCCATCCGTTCCGTACCGGTCGACCAGCGTCGAAATCCAATCGGCATGTTTGTTCAAAGGGTGATCGGCATCGGCAATCGCAGCCTCGTCGTAAGGCGTTTTCCCCGTCAAAATATCAGAGATTCGGCTCAATTCGTCTTGCAAGCGGCCCGGAAGCACTGCCAACCCCATCACCTCGATGAGGCCGATGTTTTCTTTTTTAATGTGATGCAGCTCTTTATGCGGATGGAAAATGCCGTCCGGATGTTCGTCGCTCGTACGGTTGTTGCGAAGCACGAGGTCGAGCTCATACGCGCCGTTGTCCTTAAACCGCGCGATCGGAGTGATCGTGTTATGCTCGACGCGCGCGCCGTCTTTCTCGCTGAAAGAGAATATATCCGCGGCGGGGTCGCTGTAACCGCGCCAATCGGCGAGAATTGCGGATGCGGCGTCCAACATCGCCTGGCGATTGCTGGACCGTAAGCGGAGAACGGACATCGGCCATTGCACGATTCCGAGAGAAACTTCCGGATGCTTGCCGTATTCGCGCCATTCCGTCACAGGAGCCGTCTCCATAGGGAAGACGTGACGGCCTGCCTGGAAGTGGTCGTGATTCAAAATCGAGCCGCCTACGATCGGCAAGTCGGCATTGGAGCCGATAAAGTAGTGCGGGAACTGCTCGACGAAATCCAGCAAACGGCTGAAGGTAGCCAGCGAGATTTTCATCGGGATGTGCTCGCCGCAGAAGACGATGCTGTGTTCGTTGTAGTACACGTATGGCGAGTACTGGAAGAACCAATCTTCACCCTGCAGCGTTAATGGCAGAATGCGCAAATTTTGCCTGGCCGGATGGTCCGGCCGTCCCGCGTAACCGACGTTCTCTTTGCACAGCAAACATTTCGGATAGTGGGATTGCGGCAGAGATTTGAGCAACGCGATTTCCCGCGGATCCTTCTCGGGCTTCGAGAGGTTTACCGTAATTTCGAGCTCGCCGTCCGGAGTGCGATGCTTCCAATATCCGTTCTTCTTGATCCGGTCCATGCGAATGTAGTTGGAATCGATGTTCAGCTTGTAGAACCAGTCCGTCGCGCGGGCGACGCCGCCCTCCGCCGTCAGCTCGCGGAAACGACGATTCGTTTCCGAAGGCCGCGGCATGAACAGCCCCATAATGCGGGCGTCGAATAGATCTCTATAGGTCAGCGTATCGTCGGGCACGAGTCCTTGTGCGGCAGCCGCATCAAGAAGCGGCTCGAGCAGAGGAACCGGGCTGTCCGGCAGCTCTTCCGCAGATGGCAGTTCTCCTTCCGCCGGCTCCTTCACGCCGTACAAATCGAGCAGACGGTTGCGAGCGTCGTCCACGTCAAGCGAGTCGATCAGTCCTTGATGAAGAGCGAACGCCGTCAGCTTCTGAATCGCTCCCGCCAATTCACGCTCTTCCGTCGATTCAGGGGTCGTTGTCGATCCGTTCATGCGATAATCCTCCCCTTGTTACTTTTTGTAGCCGTTCGGGTTCACGCGATGCCACTCCCAAGCGCTCTTGACGATGGCTTCGAGCTTATCGCGTTTCGGCGACCAGCCCAGCTCCTGGCGTGCGCGATTCGAAGACGCGATCAGCACCGCCGGGTCTCCGGCTCTGCGAGCTTCGATCTTCGCCGGAATCGGATGACCCGTCACTTCGCGCGACACGTCGATGACTTGCTTAACCGAGTAGCCGTTGCCGCTGCCCAAGTTGTAGATCGCGCTCTCTCCGCCTTGGCGAAGCCGTTCCAGCGCTAAAATATGAGCGTCCGCAAGGTCGCTGACGTGGATATAGTCGCGAATGCAAGTGCCGTCTTCGGTCGCATAGTCGTCGCCGAACACCGAGATGAACTCGCGCTGTCCCAGCGCTACTTGAAGCACGAGCGGCACGAGATGCGATTCCGGATTGTGGTCTTCGCCGATTTTACCCGACTCGTGCGCACCCGCCGCGTTGAAGTAGCGCAGCGATACGAACTTGATGCCGTGGGCAACGTCGAACCAGCGGATCATTTTCTCCATCGACAGCTTGGTCTCGCCGTATGCATTCGTCGGCACGGTCCGGTCGTACTCATCGATCGGCACGCGTTCCGGCTCTCCGTAAGTGGCCGCAGTCGAAGAGAACACGATGCGGGATACGCCCGCTTTCTGCATCTGCTCGAGCAGGCACAGCGTTCCGTACACGTTGTTGTGATAGTACTTGCCCGGGTCCTTCATGCTCTCGCCGACGAGGGAATTCGCCGCGAAATGGATAACGCCGTCAATGTCGTTCTCCTGAAACACCTTCGCCAGGAATTCGCTGTCGCGCAGGTCCCCTCCATAGAACTTGCCGCCCAGCACCGCGTCCCTATGGCCTTGATACAGATTGTCGACGACGACGACCTGTTCTCCCTTTTCCAACAATGCCGCAACCGCATGCGAGCCGATGTAGCCCGCGCCTCCCGTAACCAATACCGCCATCGCTTACGCCTCCCCTTTCAGTTCTCCGACTCCGTCACCGATATCGCACACGTAGAACGCCGGCTTAAGACCGGTAGCAGCTTCGTATTTCTCGCCCACTTCGGAAATAAAGCGTTCCACGGAGTCCTGGTGTACGAGCGATACCGTGCATCCGCCGAACCCGGCTCCCGTCATGCGCGAACCGAGCACGCCGGGTACCGAACGGGCCGCATCGACCATCGCGTCGAGTTCCTCTCCCGTCACTTCGTACAGATCGCGCAGCGAATCGTGCGAAGCGTTCATCAATTGGCCGAAAGCGGCCAAGTCGTCCTTGTTCAGCACTTCGATAGAACGACCGACGCGGTCGATCTCTTCCACGACGTGGCGCGCCCGACGGCGAACGGTTTCGTCCGCGATCAGATGAGCGTTGTCCTCGAATTGCTGCAGAGTCAGCTGACCGAGCAGCGTCAGCTCCGGGAAAGCGGCGCGAAGATCCAGAACCGCTTGCTCGCACTGCGAGCGACGCTCGTTGTACTTGGAATCGACCAGCCCGCGGCGTTTGTTCGTATTGCCGATGACCAGCTTATAATCGCCGGAGCGGAAGGGCACCAGCTCGTATTTAAGCGTGTCGCAATCGAGATGAATGGCATGGTCCTTGCGGCCGTTGGCCACCGCGAATTGATCCATGATTCCGCATTTGACGCCGATAAATTCGTTCTCCGCATGCTGCGACCAGAGCGCGATCTGCACCGTATCCGTCGGCTTGCCTTCTAGAGTCAGCAAGGCGTAAGCCGTTACGACTTCGATGGAAGCGGAGGAGGATAGTCCCGATCCGTTCGGAATTTCGCCGTGATACAGAAAATTATATCCGCGGCTCAGTTCGATACCGCGCTGCTTCAACTCCCACACAATGCCCTTCGGATAATTCGCCCAATCGTCTTCTTCGTTAAACGCGACTTCATCCAGAGAAACTTCCTTTTCTGCCGGGAAATTCGTTGAAGCGAAACCAAGCCTGCGATCCTCGCGCGGAGCGATCAGCAGCGTCGTGCCGAATGTGAGCGCCGCCGGAAAAACGGCCCCCCCGTTGTAGTCGGTATGCTCGCCGATCAGATTAACCCGTCCAGGCGCCTGAAACGCCGTTATGCTTGAAACATCCCCGCCGAATTGCTCTACGAACCGCTTTTTCAACTCCGTAAGCTGTGCCATAAGGAATCCATCTCTCCTCCGATTAGTTCTTCGTTTGATCTTATTATAGCGATAATCCCGAGAAATCCGAAATGGCATGAAATGCTCATCATATGGAGTAATGTGACTTTTGGGAAAGAAGGATTGAAATTGTCGTGGTATAATCGGATAAGGTTGGGAAGAGTTACCTGTAAAGTCACGAGGAGTCCGAGGCAAGAAAAGTCACGGGAAGAAAGGAAGCGTTACGATGGCCAAGCAAGCGACCTACCGCGTCGCGTCCAATCCCTTCGGATTTCGGAAGCGGGAGCTGACCGTTCTATTCGCCGGGGACAGCCAGACGAATCCGCAGCACCGCATCGGGCCCAAGGTGGTCGATTATTATTTGCTTCATCACGTGCTGTCCGGTCGGGGGGTGTTTCGCATGGGAGACGTCGAGCTCGCGCTTGGGCCGGGGGACAGCTTTCTCATCTACCCGGGCAAATTGTTTCATTATGTATCGGATGAGATGAACCCGTGGAGGTATCGTTGGGTTGCTTTTTCCGGTTCGAGCGCGGCAGCTCTTGTACGGGATGCGGGGTTCGATCCGGAACGGCCTTGGACGCATACGGGCGAGGATAAAGCTCCCGGAGAGAGGTGCCGCGCGATCTTCGAAGCATTCAGAGAAAGAAGCGGCTCTGCGTCTCTCGCCGCATCGGGCCATCTGCATCTGCTGCTGGCCAGTCTTCGCGAAGCTTCCGGGGATTCCGCGCCGGCCCTTCCTCGCCCAGGTACGCATAGCGAAGAATTAGCCCGCCAAGTCATCGGCTACTTGTCCACGCAATACGCGGAGCCGATCACCATCGAAGGCATGGCCGAGGCGCTGGGCTACAATCGCGCGTATTTGTCCCGCGTGTTCAAGCAGCACGCCGGCGTTTCTCCGGCGACCTTCCTGACGAAGCTGCGCGTCGATCAGGGGAGGAGGCTGCTTCGCGAGCGGCCGGAGCTCACGGTGGAGCAAATCGCTTCGTCGGTCGGCTTTCAGGATGCTCTGTACTTCTCCAAGCAATTCCGACGCTGGTACGCGCAATCGCCGACGGAGTACAGATCTGCCGTCGGCGATGCGTTGAAGATGAAATAAAGCGAGAGAACGAAGGGCGGCACAGATAAGTCGGCACGGGACGAGTGAGTCCGCGGGGAGACCGAGTCAATGAGCCGGAAAGTTACCAGGCGAATACAGGCTCCCATCTTCCCGCGACTTCCTTCGCATCGTTGAGGAACTCGTCGGGGAACGTCCGATTCAGCTTAAGCAACGTTTCGTCCGAAGCGCCACCAATCCGCTTGAGCACAGCTTTGACGATGTGCGGCCAGGCCACCTCCGTACCGTCGGTTACCGCCAAGGCTACACCGATCCGCTCTCGCCGAAGCCCAAACGCGAATACGCCGTGCGCACCGCTCTTAGCGACGATGTTCGGATCTTCTAGCAGCAGGCTCGCCAGCCGGTAACGACCTTCGACGAGCTCGGGATAGGCGTTCATTGCCGCAGCCATCCGTCCCGCCGCTTCGGCTGCGGCGCAATCCGAGGCAAGCTTGGGCGAGGCCAGCCGTCCGTAAGCTAGGGCAAGCGAGCGCAGCGGCAACGCGGCGACGGGAAAGCCGCAGCCGTCTTTGCCGATCGTCTCTTGCTCGCCAGCCGATTCGGCCCACAGCTTGATGCGGCGGATGACTTCCTGCTGTGCGGGATGATCCGAGCGAATATAGCCTTCAAGCGGCCACCCCTTCAGCTTGCTCCAAGCCAACAAGCCCAGATGCTTGCCTGCACAGGTATGAAACAGCTTGCGGGGTTTGCCCCCGGCTGCCACATATTCGTCTCGCGAACGGCGGCCGACCGGCAATGCAGGCTGAATGGCAAGCAGTTCATCGTCCAGACCGGTCCGCTTCAGAATATCCTCCAGCACCTCCACCTGCTCGCGGCTTCCCCGATGCGATGCCGCGAGCAGCGCCAGATGGCGCGGCTCGAAGCCATACGCTTCGACGGCTCCGTCCAGCAGCGACGCGATCGCCTGAATCGGCTTGGCGGTGGAACGAACATAGACGGACTCTTCCGCGTCTCCGCACGCATGCAGCAGCTTGCCGTCCTCCGCCGATACGACTGCGATCCTTCCTCTATGAACGTTTTCCGGCATGCCGCCTCTATTCATAATCAACAGCGGAACGTCCGCCGGTATCGAATTCGTACTCATGACGACTGTTCATCCTTTCGATGTCTATGCCTTAAAGAATCGTTCCGGCGGCCTCTTTCTCCCGGGATGCTTCCGTTCCTTCTCCGAAATTCACCGCCTCGGCTACCAGGTACAGCGGACGCCCTTTCGATTCCTCGTAGGTCCGGCCGATATATTCTCCCAGCACGCCGAGCAGCGACAGCGTGATGCCGTGAAACAGAAGGCTGATCGCGATCATCGAAGTCCACCCTTGCATCGTCGTGTCGGTGAACAAGCGCTGGTACAACACGACGAACAGATAAACGAAACCCACGGCAGACAGCACGAAGCCGAGCACGCTGGCGATCTTCAGCGGTCTCGTGGAGAACGAGGTCATCGCGTCCAGCGACAGTCGGATCATCTTGCGCAGCGGGTATTTCGTCTCTCCCGCGAACCGCTCGTCCCTCACGTAGTCTACCGAAGTCTGCTTAAAACCCGCCCAGCTGACAAGGCCGCGAATGAAGCGGCTCCGCTCGCGCATTGAGGTCAGCGCGTCGCACACCTTGCGGTCCATCAGACGAAAATCGCCCGTATCCACGGGAATGTTCACGGAAGTCATCGAACGCAGCAGCCTGTAGAAAGCCGCCGCCGTCAATTTCTTGAACCATGACTCCCCTTTGCGCTCGATCCGCTTGCCGTAGACGACGTCGTAGCCTTCGCGCCACTTGGCGACCATGTCGGCGATCAGTTCGGGAGGGTCCTGCAAGTCGGCGTCGATCAATACGACCGTTCTGCCGGACGCATGGTCCATCCCGGCCGTCACCGCGATCTGATGGCCGAAGTTGCGCGAGAATTCCACCAGCTTGACGCGGCGGTCCTCGGCGCACAAGGAGCGTACGATGTCCGCCGTCCGATCGCGGCTTCCGTCGTTTACGAACACGATCTCGTACGTCTCCCCCAGTTTGTCCAGCACCGTCTTCAGACGGCGGTACGTAACCTCGATCACTTCTTCCTCGTTGTACATCGGAACGACAACGGAAAGAAAACAGCCTTTCTGCACGATTCAATCTCCCTTCTATCTTCGTGATCAAAAGCGGACTTAGAAGCCCCAGCTTGGCAGCCAACGTATCATCACGTTCATCCATTCCCGGCTGATCGTCATGCCCGTATAGACCGGGTAGAACCAGATGAACAGGCCGGCCGCCGCGATTCCGACCGCAAGCGTCACTCTGCGCCCGTTGTAGCCGCGTTCCTCGAACCAACGGAGCATCCAGACGATGGACAAAATCAACAACGGCACCATCGGGAAGTAATGATACAGGAACGTAATGCTTCGAGGCGCGATCATCCACGGGACGTAAAAGCTTAAGTAAGCGACCGTCAGCGTCAGCACGATGCGATCTCTTCGCCTGAAGCCGAGCCACCATGACGCAAGCAGCGCCGCCAGTCCACCCCACCAGATGAGCGGATTGCCGATCGCCGCGATGCTCTGGGCCTCGCCTTTGTCGAGATCCTTGCCGCCGTAGTACCAGACCGGTCGGATCATGAGCGGCCAAGTATACCATTTCGAAGCGTACGGATGATCTTCCTTAACGCCTTTGTGATAGTCGTACATATTTTTCTGGAACTGCCACAAGTCCTTGTAGCTGTCGTCCGCCTTCGTCGCCTTGATGAACGGCGCGTACGTCGCCGAATAGACTCCGACCGGAACCGCCACGTAGAAAATAACACAAGCCATCAGTGTCAGCACGATGCGCCGCGCGGTATCGAAGTCACCGGCCATCCGTCCTTCCCGCCAGCGGCGGACGAGCGCGAACGCGAGCAAAATCGCCAGCCCCGCTCCCCCGTACAGATAGTTCCATTTGACCGCTGCGGCCGCGCCGAAGAACAACCCGCTAAGCGCGAGATAGCCGAGCGCCCGCTTAAAGCCGCCGTTCTGCCATTTCGTTTCTCCGAACCGGTGCATGCCGTAAAACATCAGAATCGTAAACGTCACGCCCGAAATGTCCACGTTGGCCGAACGGGAATGCACGAGATGGAACCCTTCCAGCACAAGCAGCAGCGCCGCCAGCGCCGCGTATCTCGTCCGCCCGAACATTCCTTTGGCAACGGCGTAGAAGAGCGGCACCATCAGCGTGCCGACGACTCCGGCCATGAAACGCCAGCCATACGGCGTCATATCGAACATGCGAACGCCGAACTCTAGAATGATTTTGCCGAGCGGCGGGTGCGTGTTCTCGTACGGCTCCATGACCTCGATGAATTCGTACGCCGTGCGCCCGTGATAGATCTCGTCGAAATACATGCCGTTGCGATAATCCGGCCGGTAAGGCGCCCACTGTTGCTCGTCGAACACCTCTTGTCCGCCGCCTTCCGAGCTCGTCGAATTGCCGCTTCCGGACTCGATATTCATGACCGGAATCGGAATGGATTCGACGCCCTTCGTGAAGAAAGCCGCTTCGTACAGACGATAGCCAGTACGAACGGTCGTAAACTTCATATAACGCGCCTCGACCGACTTGTCTTCCGACTTCCACGTAAATACGCGATTCGTCTTGTGCTCGACTTTCGCATAGGATTCCCATTTTTGCCCGTCCGACGACCATTCGATATTCGTCTCGCCTTTGGCTCCGGGTCCCTCGTACAGGTTAAGCCTGTCCACCTTCCTAGCTTCGCCGAAATCGACGGTGAAATAATCCCCCGCCTTGCCCGGCATCCAGAACGTCTGGGGCGCGGTGCGGTTACCCAGATCGGTAAAAGTCATAATCGCTGAAATCGCGGTAAGAAGAATGACCAGTATAAGGTCTAACGGCGTCCACCGCCGATCCTCGCGGTGATGGGAGGATGCCCCGCCCCATTGCACCGGAGCGGATCGGGCAGTCTCATGATAGTCCATTTCCGTCCTCGCTTTCGATTTTTACCACAGTTTTTTCCTGTCCCTATTGTAGACGAACCGTCGCTCTCTGGAAAGAGCGCGATTCATTTTGGCCGAATCGGGTAATTCAAATCAGGCACCGTATCATCCCTAATCAAGGAGGAATACCCTATGGCGGAAACGAAACAAGCGATTAAAGGAGTCGTGATCGGGGGCATGATCGGGGCGGCGGCCGCGCTGCTGCTCGCTCCCAAATCCGGCAAGGAGCTGCGCAAGGATATCCGGGACCGTTACTCGTCCGTTCAGGACCGAACGAAGCAGTTTGTCGCCGACGCCGGCGGCAAAACGCTGGAGCTGGCCCAGCAGGTCGGACGGAAAACGGCCGATATCGCGGACAAAACCCGTTCCATCTTGACCGAGGTCAAGGAAGAGATTCAAGAGCAGGGCGCCAAAACGGTCGAAAGCGTCCGCAACGGATCCATGGTCCAGGACTTCAAGGACATGCAGAAAATGGGCAAGGAAATGAAGCAAATGAAAACCGAAAGCGAGCTTGAAGAGGACGGACTCGTGAACGACCCTATCCAGAACCGATAAAATGAAGGAATGGCGGCGTAAGGGAAATCCCTTCGCCGTCATTTTTCGTTGCCAAGCCACACATGAGATTGAAAATAAAAGAGCTGCCCCATACTGGATGGGACAACTCCTGTAGATTGCTTTGATTGCTCATTCGATGAAATCAAGAACGTCAGCCGCTTGCTTCGTGCGGGACTTTGTCGGCTTCGAGCTTGGCCCGGAGCGTATCGACGGTCGTATCGTCCTCCAGCAGCGCCGGGACGAACAGCGGTTCGCAGCCTTCCTTCAAAAAGCTGGAGCCTTTCAGGTGATAGCCGTATTGCCGGGTCAGCTCGTACAGCTTGCAGAACTTCTCCGCCGCATCCACGGCCGCCCCGAACTTGGAGTATACCGCCAGCTGATTGCCGAAGCCAAGCGGATTCACGCGGGAACAGATCGTCAGGTGGAAATCTCCGCCTTTCTCCAGTACGAACACGTCGCTCTCGGAAAATGCGATTTGATATTTGACAGTCATGTTCACCCTCTCCCTCTACGGAAAGATTAAAGCTTCCGTTACGGCTAATTACACCGTTTGAGAGAAGATGAAACGGTTCCGCGCTTCCTTCTCGCTCCTGCCTTACTCCAATTTCCGGACGAACGGCTTCAGCTTGTCGATGGCCCGCTTCTGGATTCGGGAGATGCTCATCTGCGATACGCCGAGCTTGTCCGCGATCGTTCGCTGGGACAATCCCGCTTCGAATACGAGGTCCAGCACCGTCCGCTCCTCCGGCTGCAGATGCTCCATCGCCTCCCGCAGATCGAGCTTCCGTTCCAGCGCTTCGTAGTCGTCGGAGGGGGAGCCGATCAGATCCCCCAGGACGGCCGCGTTGTCGTCGTCCGTCGTCGGCGTATCGAGCGATACGTAATGGTATAAGTCCCTCCCGGCCAAAATCTCCAGCGTCTCTTCGACTCCGATGCCGAGCCGCTCCGCGATCTCCTCCACGTTCGGGGAGCGCTCCAGCTCGGTCGTCATCTCGTCGATCGTATTTTGAACGACCAAGCTCATCTCCTTGATCCTTCTCGGCACTTGGATGTACCAGGATTTGTCCCGCAGGTAGTTTTTCATATGGCCGATCATGCTCTTCATCGCGTAAGGCTCGAACGGCATGCCGAGGCTCGGATCGAACTGCTTCAGCAGCCGGAACAGGGACATCTGGCCCACCTGGAACAGATCGTCGAACAGATCCGGCCGATTCCGCGACATCTTGTTCGCCGCCACTTTAACCATCGGCTCGTAATGCCTGATCAGCTTCTCGGCCAACTCGGCGCATAACGTTCGCTGGTACTCCAGCAGTATCGCAATCGCGTCGTCGGGCAGACGCTCGGAATGGGATACGCTCATGCAGTCTCTTCGGAGGCCGGCCTTTTCTTAGATAACGTAACCGCGGTTCCGCCGTCCTGCTTGACTTCCACGCGGTCCATCAGCGCCTGCATCAGATATAGCCCCAATCCGCCCGACTGGATTTCGTCGATTTCTTTGCCGTGCATAACAGGCGCTTCCTTGCTCTCGTCGACGACGAAGCTTTTGCCGAAGTCCTTGACCGTAATGATCAACTCTTCGCCTAACGTCTGGAACGTCACTTCGATGTTCCCGCTCAGGTCCCCGTACGCATGCAGAACCGCATTGTTGCACGCCTCGGATACAGCAACCTTCATGTCTTCGATTTCCTCGAACGTGAACTTGAGCTTGGTCGCGATTCCGTACAAGGTCAGACGAACCAGGTCCACGTACTCGGGCAACGCGGGAATGCTTAACGTAACGACTCTTTCGTTTACCATGGAATCTATCCTCATTCCTCTCTTCGTACTCATATCAACGATTCCGGCTTCGTCAGAAATGGAGTTATTCCCGTCATATCGAACAGCTTGCGGATATGGGAAGGAATATGTACAACGTCGAACGATACGTTGCGCGCGTGAAGCGCCTTGGCCAGGGAAATCAAAATCCCGATGCCGGTGCTGTCGATGTATTTCAACTGTTGGATATCCAGGGTAATCCTTCTGTCCGCTTGCTCGATCAACGAGTTCAGAGCCGCGCGCATGCGGCTTGCGGCCTCCAGGTCGAATTCGCCCCCGATGTGTACGATCGTCCGGTCTTCCGCATGCTCCGTTCGGAGCGAAAGTTTCTCCATTGGCATGTACAATTCCCCCTCGCTTCTCGTAAAAATAACTCTCCAATCCTGTTATAACCCGTATTCGCCAAGATTGAAACAGGTCGAATAACGGTTAACGGATGCGGAAACCTAATCTGGATCGGAGGAGTATCTTTATGTCCTTGTATTTCGGGTCTTTGTACTGGCCGAATTCGTTGGCCCAGCCTGTCAGCTATCCCGAATTGCGCGGCGATGTCAGCGCAAAGGCCGTCGTCATCGGCGGGGGAATGTCCGGGGTGCTCTGCGGTTACGTCCTGGCCGCCGGCGGCATCGAGACGGCGCTGATCGAGCAGCAGCGCATCGCATCCGGAAGCACGTCCGCCAATACCGGCCTGCTTCAGTATTCCAACGATACGATGCTGAGCGAGTTTGCGCGGACGCTGGGAGAAGCGCACGCCTTGCAGTTCTATCGGGCCTGCAAGCATGCCGCGGAGAAAATCGCCGATATCGCGGAGAGGCTGCCCCGAGACGTCGGGTTCAAACGGCGCAGCAGTCTCTATTATGCG
>NZ_JBEPYQ010000145.1:0-12379 GCF_041641335.1 Cohnella sp.
TTGTTTATAAAACCTTATACGTCACGGTTTACGATCTCAATGGCGACATTGTTTCGATTACAAACATCGCATTGTCCACTACGCGTCCAATCAATGCCACCATTGTATAAAGAACATATCCGCGCGTTTCAATGCCCTAAGCGACTTATACGAGTGTTGCTATTTCATATTAAATATGTTTACCTATAGGTGAGAGCTCGACTATACGGTCGAGGACCGATGTCTGAAAGAGAAGTTGAAAAGAATGGTTGCCGAGGGGAGACGGTTGAATGACGGAGGAGCAATTAAAAGGGCTCAGCGCTTTATTGGACGAAAAAATACATCCGTTGCAAAGCCAACTGGACTCCCAAGGCGACCTGCTCACTCAGCTTGTGAAGATGGTTGCGGGATCGATCTCCAAGCTGGACAATATGAACCGCGATATAGCCGGTCTCATTGAAGGGCAAGAGAGGCAAGACCGTATTCTCGAATTGCTTTCTGCTAGATCAATTGAACAAGAATCTGTTTTGAACAAGTTCAAGAACTTATGATCCTTATATCTACGCCAACGCCCTTCATCTCACGATGAGGGGCGTTTTTCTCACAAGTCCGCCCCGAAAAAGTCTCGGATCGACTTATTCGTCCACCCCCCGCTACCGGGGTCGGTGATCGTTCCCGCGAAACCCGGCCTGGCCGGCGGGCCGGGAATCGACGGAGCGGCCGGCTCTCCGCTCATGCCGGGAACGGACGGAAGCCAATTGCCCGCCCAACGGGTAAACGCGATAATTCCGCCCTTCCTGTCCCGCAGCACGCCTTTTTCAAGCCAGCCGAGCGGTTGGCCGGTCAAGCTGAACACCTGCTTGCCCTGATGAACCCACCCCAGATTGCGGCCGTATTTGCTCACAAATCGTTCGTTCCCCACCACGATGAAGGACGCTTGTCCGTACCGATCGAAGTACCATTCGTTCATTTTGCGGGACTCCTCCTTTTTTCTCCATTATAACATCATGAACGCGCCCCTCTACCCTCATCCGCCATCAACGCCGCACCATAAGCACGCCACACGACGCTATCTCCCTCATCCGCCGACATCCCCCCACTCTCGCCTGCTCCTCCCCGCAGCGCAAAAAAACCGCGAACCGAATAATCGGTACGCGGCGCTTCGCTTAATTTGCTCCTACCTTCCCCGCTTCCAGAAGCCTCAGCACTTCCTGCTTCAGCTCGACGAAAGCGGAGGAAGTCCAGACGTCGGCGCGGCGCGGCCGTTCGAACGGCACGACAAGCTCGCGCAGAACGGTCGCCGGAGCCGGAGACAGCACGTAGATGCGATCCGACAGTACGAGCGCTTCTTCTATGCTGTGCGTGACGAACAGCACGGAGCGCCGGTCCGCTTCCCACAGCTCCAGCAGCCAACGCTGCATGTCGGCCCTCGTCAGCGCATCCAGCGCGGCAAAAGGCTCGTCCAGGCACATGACGCTGCGCCGCATCAGCAGCGCGCGCAGAAAGCTGATCCGCTGCTGCATGCCGCCCGACAGCACGTGAGGATACTCCTTCGCCACATGCCCGAGCTGAATCCGCTCCAGCCATTGCGCGGCCTGCTCCTTCGCTTCCCGCTTCGGCGTTCCCGTAGAGACGAGCGCGAAGCGGATGTTGTCCTCCACCTTCAACCACGGAAACAGAGCCGCCTGCTGGGGCATGTAGCTGATCAGCCCTTTGTGGCCGGTGCGGTCCTCTCCGTCGATCAGCACGCGTCCTTGATCCGGCTTCTCCACTCCGCCGATCATCCGGAACAACGTCGATTTCCCGCTGCCGGAAGGCCCGATCAGCGAGACGAACTCCCCGGCCCGTACCGTCAGCGAGACGTCGTTCAGGACGAGCGTCCGTTCCTTACCCCTTCTGTACGACTTGACAATCCCCTCGAGTTCCAACGTACTGCCCCGGCTGTCGCTTCCGCTCATGACGTCGCCTCCTTCCACTCCGGCTCCGGGCGCGGCCTCCATCGGATAACGAGGCGCTCCGCCAGCACGACCATATAGAAAAACAGAAGGCTCATGACGACGATGCAGACGATCGAGCCGAACACGGCCGCCTGCTGGAAGCCGCTGAACTTCAGCTTCAAGTAGAAGCCGATGCCCGTGTTTGCTCCGGCTCCCAGCCATTCGGCGACGATGGCCGATGAGACGACGTACGTCGCGGCGATCCTCAAGCCCGAGAACAGATACGTCAACGATGCCGGAAACTCCAACCGCTTGAACCGCTCCCAACGCGACGCCCCGATCATGCCCAGGTATTCGCGCAAGTGCGGCTCCGCCTGTCCCAGGCCGACGAGAATCGACAGTGCCACCGGGAAGAAGCAGACGAGCACGAGCAAGATCAGCTTCGGCGTCGTTCCGAAGCCGAACCAGATGATCAGCAGCGGGCCGAGCGCGATTAACGGAACGTTCTGGGACAGCACGAGCATCGGCGACAGCGCCGTCTTGAACGGCGGAACGAGGTGCAGTAGAACCGCTACCGCTATGCCGACGGCGGTGCCCAGCGCAAGCCCGACAAGCGCGAGGCCGAACGTCGCCTGCACATGCGTCCACAGCACGGCCGAGTCCTCGTACATCTTGACGGCAATATCCGACGGAGCCGGAAGCGTGTACTCTTCAATCGCGAACGCCATGCAGGCCGCCTGCCAGACGGCCAGAAAAAAGATAATCGTACCGACGGGCAGCGCAATCGCTCTTAATCGCTTATTGCCCATCCGGATACTTTTGCAACAGCCGCGCCATCGAAGCATTCGCTTTCGCATCCACAGACAGCTTGATTTGCGACAAGACGGAAGGGCTGCCGCGCTCGATCATCGCAGCGCTCATTTGTTTGACGATATCGAGCAGTTGGTCGAGATCCCCTTCCATCGTCGTTTCCATCGGTCCTACGCGGTATGGAACGCCGGACGCCTTGATGATGGAGATCGCTTCGTCTACGTAAGGGATAACTTCCTCGCCGGGATTCACCTTCGGAATAATTTGAATGCTGAGCAGCGCTTGAGCCATGTTTTTCTCTCTCCCTTGCGTCTTAATTTCTCTATGTCCGTCGAATTCGTCGTCTTCCTCGTATTCCACGTATTTCCTCGTCCCGGTCTGCACGACTGCACCGCGCACTTCAACCTGGACGTCTTACTGCGGCAGAAACTCCGTCATAAACATGTCGTCGTAGTTCAGCTCCTTCTCCATCAGGCCGTTCTCCAGCATCCACTCGCCGTAGCCGGACCATACTTCCCGCTTCTGCTCGCCCCAGCGCGGAGCGTCGTCCTTGTATTTCGGGCTGAGCCATTTCTGGCTCGCCTTCACCAGGTCCGCGTTGATTTCCGGAACGGCCTTGATCAGGACGTCCGCGGCGGCGTCCGGATGGTCGATGGCATACTGGTAGCCTTCGGAAGCGCCGGCCAGGAACGCGCGAACGAGCTCCGGATCTTCCTGGATCACCTTCTCGTTCGTCAGCAGAAGCGGCGTGTAGTAATCGAGCTGCTTGCTGTAATCGGTCAAATACACCATGTTGACCGGCTCGCCTCTAAGCTCCGCCTCGATGCCCGTCCAAGCGTAGAAAATCCACTCGAAGTCGATCCCTTTTTTCGTAGCTGTGAAAAAGTCCGCCGTGCCCGCGTTGACGAAGTTAACCTTGTTCACGTCCGCCTGCTGCACGTTCATGATCGACTCGATGACGGCGCGCTCGGCCGGAGAACCCCAGCCTCCGTACGTCTTGCCCTCGAAGTCCTTCGGTTCCTTAATGTTCTTGTCCACCGGCGATGCGAAGCCGGACGTATTGTGCTGAATGATCGGCGCGATCGAGACGAGCGGCAAGCCCTGCTCCCTGGCGAGAATCATGCTCTCCTGCGCCCCGACGCCGAACTCGGCTTGACCGCCTGCGACAAGCGCGCTCGCCCCGGCTTCCGGCGGCAAAATCAGCTCCACCTTCAGGCCGTGCTTCTCCCACAGTCCCATATCCCGCGCCACGTACAGGCCGGTATGATTCGTATTCGGCGTCCAGTCGAGCACGACCTTCACTTCCTTCAGCTCCGCGGCCGGCGCCGTTTCGGAAGCTGCCGGAGAAGCCCCGGATGACGACGGGCTGGCGGACGAACCGGCATCGTTCTTGCCTCCGCAGCCGGACAACAGCATCGCCCCCGCCAGCAACGACAAACCTAACCCTTTCCAAGCCAAAACCTTTTTCTTCATGTCTCTCTCCCTCTCTCTACTATTTTTTACGCGGAAGAGGGCTCCATACGTATCAAAAAAACGCCCCCCGACTCCGGAGGGCGCCCAATAGCAAACATGGACAATTGACACGACGAACCTCGCCGTGCTTCCCGCCTTCCTACGCTGGTACTAACCAGATCAGGTTATAAGGGTCTGCATCTTCTTAGGGATGCACTCTCAGCCGGCCATCGTCCAGCTCCCCCGGGGCTTATTCGATTGTCGAAACCCGCAACTCACATTCCCTATTATAGCAAAAGAGCCGCTCTTGTCTATCCCCGGTCCCGCAAACCGACGATTCTCCGCACTTCCGCCAAGTATTGCTCGTAATACGGCTCCCGCTCGTAATGCTCCGTGAACACCGCCTCGAAGCCCCCGTAGTCGAAATCGAAGCCGGCTTCGAGCATCATTTCCAGACGGGGCAGAACGAAACGGTCGAGCACGATTTTCTTTTCCGCCGCATAGACCTCTTCCGACAATCCCCTGCCGGCGAAATGCCGCAAAATTTCCAAATAGCCGCGAATCGCCGCATCCCCGTAATTGTACCCGCGCGGAGCATTAAACGCGTAGCGGAACATCGACAGCTTAAGCAGGGAAAACCTCGGGTCTTCCCGCAGCAGCTCCAGCAGCCAATAGATATGGTTCAGACTCGTTCCGATAAAACGATCCGGCTCGGGCAGCCGGAGCACGGCTTCCCGATCGACGACGATCGAAGTGATGAACCCGGAGGCGAGCGACAGCTCGCGGACGAGCGTATCCATTCCCTCCAGCACCTCGACCGTCCCGTCGCTCCTCAGCACGTCGATAAACAAAAATCGGGTCCGCTTATGCAGCAGCGCGTACAAAATCGGCTGCACCGCGCCCGGCACGAAATAGTCGTCGTCCCCGTGCAGCTTCGCGTATTTGCCCCGCGCAAACTTCAGGATCTCGACATAATTGCGCTCTCCGCCGATATTTTCCGGCTGCCGGACCGTCCGAAGCTGGGGATATTTCATGACGTACCTGGCGAGCAGCGCCGCCGTCCCGTCGTCGGAGGCATTGTCGGAGACGCACACCTCGATCAGTCCGTTCATGCTCGTCTGCGGGAGCGCCGCGTCAAGGCACTCTTCCAGTTCCTTGACGCGGTTGTAGGTCGGGATGCAGATCGACAAGAGCGGATGCTCACGCCTTCGGCGCAGCACGTCCGCGACGTCCCGTTCCGATTCGACCGCGATCCAGTCTTCGGCGACCGTATCGAACATCCGCTCGATGCGGGCCGGCACGCCCGAGACGACCGAGTAATCCGGCACGTCCGCGCGCACGACGCTGCCAGCTCCGATCACGCAGCCTTTGCCGATCGTCACCGGCCCTTCCACGACCGCGTACGGTCCCAGATAGGAGCCTTCTCCTACGATCAGCCGTTTGGCCCCTCCCGTCTCTCGAATGCCTTGCTTATAGATCGGCAGGCCCGTCTTCCGATATTCGGCCTCCACGTCGGCCAACACGACATAAGGCCCGCACCAGACCGAACGCTCCAGCTCGACGTGATGCTCGGCCGTCACGTTCAGTCCGATGTCCGCCTGAACGCCGTCTCCGATGATCAGCTTCGGCCGAATGCCGCTGACCGTCGAAGTGACGATGAGCCGATAACCCGCGCTGATCATCGCCTCGTGCCCGACCGAAATTTCTTCCGCCCCGTAGATCAGCCCCGAGGCGTCCAATCTCGCTCCTTCGCCAAGCGAGTAGAAGGGCTGTTGCCCGTTGTCCAAGACGATCCCTCCTCACAACCGGCAGTACGAAATCCACGGGTCGAACGGAAACCTGCGCAGCTCCGTCTCGCGGATCGGCAGCATCTCCAGCAAAGCCGCCGTCTCTCCCGGGAACGCCGCGCAGTTCAATTCGTCGAAGCAGACGATCGCCCCCTTGGGCATGCGAGGAACGAACAGCTCCAGCGCCTTGCGCGTCGGCTCGTACAGATCGAAGTCCAAATACAGCAGCGCCACCAGAAGATGCGGATGGGATTCCAAATACGCCTCCGCCGTCAACATAAAATCGCCCTGCACGATTTCCGCGTTCGGAATGTGCGACAGATGCCTCTCCGCGCCGTATTTGGCGATCGATCGGCGAATCTGCTCCGCCGTATCGCCCCTCATGTCCCCCGCGGCGAAGGTCCGGTGTTCGTCCTCGTCCTGCCCGGCCAAGCCCGGGAAGCCTTCGAACGTGTCGAAGCCGATAATTTTGCGCGTATGGTTGGACGGTTCGAAGATGTTGGCGAATTGCGCCCAGGAGAAGAAGCCCGCCCCGTTGAATACGCCGCATTCCACGATGCTGCCGTTCACGCGCAGCAGCTCGCGGTAAATTTCGTATCGCGCGAGGAAACGGGCGACGCTCCGCTTCGTCGCGAAACGCGGGAACGCTTCGAGCTTGTTGATCAGAGACGTCTGCGACGAACGGAACGTCTGCTCCGCCAGACGGTGCGCCGCCCTGTCCTGCTTGGTATGATGGCGGTCGATCGCCGCCATCGGGCGCTTGCGGCCGGACATGCCCCGATTCCTCCCTTCGCTCATCTTTTGCGGCACAACGCGATCACGTAAGCCGGTCTTGCGTTTTTCACGCGGCTTAATGAAGCCGGAGCGTAAAACCGAATAATGTCCGGATTAAATCCCGCCATCGTCGTGTCTCCCCCCACCGCCGCGGCAA
Organism: Cohnella sp.; assembly: GCF_041641335.1. Classification (NCBI taxonomy): domain Bacteria; kingdom Bacillati; phylum Bacillota; class Bacilli; order Caryophanales; family Paenibacillaceae; genus Cohnella; species Cohnella sp. Next base: position 6,897 of record NZ_JBEPYQ010000145.1, read on the forward strand.
TGTCCGGCCATTCCGGAGCGACGTGGCCATGGGGGCCGACGAACGTCTGCCCGAACATGCCTTCAATATCGTAAAGCACGGAAAGCTCCCCGATAAACTCGCCGATGCTGTATTCGAAACAGTGATACGGATTGCGAACCTGCTGACCGAACAACCGGTCCGGATTCGTCACTTCGCGGTTCGGCGTCGAGATGATCAGCCGCCCTCCCGGACGCAGCACCCGCGCAGCTTCCCGCAGCCAGGCCGAGCCGTCCGGCACGTGCTCGATCGTCTCGAAAGAGACGACGACGTCGAACGAGGCGTCTACGAAGGCAAGCTGCAGCACGTTGCCGGTCTGGAAGCTCACGCCCTCTCCGCCGTAATCTCTGCCGGCAAGCGCGATCGCCGCCGCATCGATGTCGACTCCGGTGACGCTCGCCGCGCCCCCGTCCTTCAGCATTCTCGCGCCGTAACCGGCCCCGCAGGCCGCGTCCAGCACTTGCTTGCCGACGCAGTACGCCCGGGCCAGCCGGTAGCGGTACACATGCTCCGCCAACACGTCGGGATGGGACCCCGCGACCGCCGAACTCAGAACCAATCTCTCTCCCGTAAATGGAACGTCTTCTTGCGCCTTCGGCAAATAGCTCAATTCGGTCACCATCGCTTTCGTTGAATTTGTCGGTGGATTGCCAGCAGGCGCTTGGACGTCTGGTCCGCCGATTCGGGCTGCTTGACCGCCTGATCCGCCAACTTCATGCGCCTGGCCGCCTGATCCCCCTCCTTCGCTCGCTCGGTCGCCCGGCCCCCCGGATATCGGAGCGCTTTCGCCCCGACCCCCGGCCAAGCCGATTCCCGCAGACTTGCCCCCGACGCCGCCTCTGCCTTTGACGGCTCTTGCCACATAATAGACCGCCGCATAGTCGTCCCGGTTCGCTTCGCCCGTTAACTGGAACAGCGCGTCGACGTCCCGCTTGGCTGCCCCCTCCGCGACGATCGCCTCGATCTCGATCTCGCCGAAGCCGGCTTGCTTCAACCGATGCTCAAGCTCCGCCCGGGACAGCATGGCGTCGCGGGAGATGGGATTCAGCGGCTTCAAATACGCTTTGACGTAGTCGACAAACAGCCGGTTCGGCGCGCTCGTCGCGACAATTCCTCCGGGCCGAAGCCAGCCGTGAATGTGCCGCAGAACGGAAAGCTGCGCAGGAACCGTTAAAATATCGTTCAGCACGACCGCATCGAACCCGCTCGCGCCGGTCGGAATTTCGACATCCTCGTTCCTCGTCCACACTTTCTCCGCAACGAGCTCGGCTACTTTGGCCGCGGCAGGCTCCCCCTCGCAACCGAAGAGCCGAACGATCCCGTAGCGGTTGCGCAGCTCGAGCAGCGTCGCCCCGCAGCCGCAGCCGACTTCCAGCACGCTCATTCCGGGCTTCAGGCCGCGCAGCGGCCGCAGCAGGTCTTCACGCACGTTCACGGAAATCTGCGGATGAAACCCCCATTTGTTCATGAACGTTTTCTCGTTGGTCATCAGCGCTTTGCGGTAGGTTTCCTTGACGAGACGGAACGACGCGCTCCCTTCGTGATGGATGAACGTGTCCCGGCAGAGCAGCAGCCGGAACCCGGCCAGCCGCGCGCTCATGCACCAGTCGTCGTCCTCGTAGTTTCCGATGCCGTAACTCTCGTCCAGCGGCCCAGCCGCCTCCCATGCGGAACGCTTGATCATCAGGCAGAAGCCGATCAGCTTCATCCGCTCCTCCCACCGGTCGGGGGACGAGACGTTGTACGCCTCCGCGAAGCGCTGCATTTCATCCATCGTACGGTAGGATGTCTCGATCATCTGGCCGTAGCCGGCATAGTTGGTGATCGGGCCGACCGCCCCTACGCGCTCGTCGCTCTCTATCGCCAGCGTCAACTGCTCCAGCCAGCGGGGAGTGACGACCGTATCGTTGTTCAGCAGCAGCACATAGTCGCCTGTCGCGCGCGCGGCTCCGATATTGCATGCCGCCGGAAACCCGACGTTTCCGGACTGCCTGAGCAACTGCACGTCCGGCTGCTCCGCCAGCCAGTCAGCCGTACCGTCCGCGGACGCGTTGTCGACGACGATCAGCTCGTACGAAGAAGCGGCCGTATGCTTGCGAATGCTGGCTATCGCCCGCTTCGTCATCGCCAGTTGATTGTAGGTCACCATGATAATGCTCGTCGTCATTCCGGATCCGTCCCTCCAATGCCGAGCGCCTGCTCGATCTTGGCCTTGTTTTGCAGCAGGTTCGCGTCGTTCGGCAAGTAGGAGAGCGCCTTCTCATTGTGCTCGTAAGCCAGTTTCAGTTCCCCGGTCATCCCGTAGCAGATGCACAGCTGCAGGTGCGGAAGCCATGTCCAGCAGATGAGATTAAGCACGCCGAAATGGTGATCCGGCGGCCGTTCCTGGGAGAGCGCCAGCTTAAACCAATAGATCGCTTTGACGAAATCCTCCCGATCGAGAAAGCACTGGCCGATCGAGCAGCAGAAATCCGCGCGCGGAACGTCGTAAACCATCGATTGCAGCAGCGCCGTTAGCTTCTGGTCGAGCAAGCTCAATTGGTGATAACAAGCCGACAGCCGCGCGCAGGCGGTCAAGTTGTCTTCGAAATATTCGACGGGCTGGTCGAGAAACCGCCGATACTGCTCTGCCGCTTCCGCGAACCTTCCCGCGTCGGAGAGCTCGTTGGCGTAATAGAAAATGTCCCGCCCCGTCACTTCCCCTTCCCGCTGCACGATTTGCTCCAGAATGCGCAAATTTCTCCCCGTGTTTTCGTGCACTCTGCCGTGCGAGACGGCGATGTCGGTCAAATAGTAATTGCCTTCTACGAGCAAATACTCGTGGACCGGATTATACCAGCGAAACTGCCTGCTTCGCTTAACGATCCGGTTGCGGCGGGACATAGCCAGCGGATTGCCGTAAGCGTCGAACGCCAGATGGTATTCCATGACGACGGAGTCGACCGCAGAATCGAGCTCCTCTCTCAGCTTCTTCAGCTTCAGCCGATCCTTCTCGCGCAAATAATCGTCGGCATCCAGCCACATCACGTAATCTTGGGTGGCGAACGCAAAGGAGTAATTGCGCGCGTCGGCAAAATGGTCGGTCCATTCGTAATCGTAGATACGGTCCGTATAATTGCCGGCGATTTCCTTCGTCCGGTCCGTCGAACCGGTGTCCACGATCACGATCTCGTCGACGAGATCGCTCACCGAATCCAGACAGCGGGCCAGCACTTCCTCCTCGTTGCGCACGATCATGCACAGACTGATGGTGGTCACCTTATCCCTCCTCGTTCCGACCTCTGTCCCATTTTATGTCGCGTTCGCCTTCTCCGCTTGGACAGGTGGTGGAGGTACATCCGCATCAAAAAAATAAAGCCGGCAACATCGTTGCCGACTCATGGGGAAAGATGAAGCCGTCATTAATCCGGAGCGCCTTGGGAAGCGATGCCCCAGAACACTTCCGGTCCGGTTCTCACGCCCGTGAACAACAGGCCGAGCAGGCTTCCTCCGAAGATGAACGAAGAATAAATCGTTTCCGCGGCAGCGGGCGCAAGCAGGTCCTGAGCCGTAAACGCGTACGTATCCGCAAGCGCGGAGACGCGAACGTTCTGGACGAGCGTATAGATGACATTGGCCGGATTGTAGACCGTCGTGCCTCGCAAGATTTGTACGGCGAACGTGCTGCCTATGCCTAATGCGCTTACCCCGACCATCCCCGTCAGCGTGATGACTTTGTTCACGACGTTATCCGTCTGCAAGCCGATGACCCCGAACAGCTCGGGAGTCGCAGAGATCGCGGTCCCGGGAAACCCGGACGCTCCCGCGTTCATCGAGCTGCGCAGATCCAAAAATCTACCCATTGAGTTAACCTCCTTCATTGTGAAGTTGGTATAGTGTATGTCCAATTTCCGCGGATGCTTGGACAAACCCCACAGGGTAGTTGTGTATTTTAACACGCGGAAGAGGCTGATCTATAAGTAGCTAATGCTACTCAAGATCAGCCTCTCGCCGTCTTGCGTTATCTGAACATCGTATACAGCTTGAGCAGATGCAGCATGTTGTTGGGATCGATTCTCTGGGCGATGATGAAGTTGACCAGTTGATCTTCCTGCGTTTCCGTGAGCGGTTCGTTCAAAATTTTGGCGAACGTCTTCACCCACCTTCTCACTTTGGCGCGGTCCTGAAGATCGTATTTCGTGGCGCCTTCCAAATGTCCTTTGATCTTCTCCTTGACGGCGGGATTTTTCATCTTCAGCTTTACGCGCTCGACGAATTCCGTCTTGATGCCGAACTTCTGATAACCCGGGTTCAACGAGGGTCACGCTCCTTCCTGCGGCTGCTCGGTACATCTTATGCCGCGGGCGGACGCGCGATGACTCCCGTTCAGTCGAGCGGCTCGTCCCGAAGCTGCGTTTCCCTCGCTAAATAGTCTCTGAGCGGGCCGTAGGCCGGGGAGGACCAGCACGATTCCGAAGACGTCAGAGCGGCCGCGTCGTCCCTCGCCTGCTCCAGCTCCTCAAAGTCGTTCAGCAGATTGGCCAGCCGGAATTCCGGCATTCCGCTCTGCTTCGTTCCGAAAAACTCGCCCGGCCCCCTTATTTCCAGATCCCGGCGGGAGATTTCGAAGCCATCGTCCGTCTCCGTCATCGCCCTCATTCTCTCCTGGCCGTTTTCCGATTTCGGATCGGCGATCAGAATGCAGTACGACTGATGCTCGCCCCGGCCGACCCGCCCCCGAAGCTGGTGAAGCTGGGACAAGCCGAACCGGTCCGCGTCCATCACGATCATCAGCGTCGCGTTCGGCACGTCCACTCCGACCTCGATTACCGTCGTGGAGACGAGCACGTGCGTCCTCCCGGCAGCGAACTCCGCCATCGTCTCTTCCTTCTCCGCAGCCGTCATCCGGCCGTGCAGCAGCCCGACCGTAAGCTCCGGCAAAGCTTGGGAGAGCTGGATGTGCAAGTCGATCGCGTTCTGAACGTCCAGCTTCTCCGATTCCTCGATCAGCGGACAGATGAAGAACGTCTGCCTGCCGTCCGACGCTTCCTTGCGAATGAAGCCGAGCACCCGGTCCATCATCTCGTGCTTCACCGAATACGTCTTGATCGGCTTGCGGCCTTTCGGCCGCTCCCGCAGCGTGGAAACGTCCATGTCCCCGAATACCGTAATGGCCAGCGTGCGCGGAATCGGCGTCGCGGTCATCGTCAGCACGTCCGGATTCATGCCCTTGCGCCTTAGAATGCTGCGCTGGTTCACGCCGAACCGATGCTGCTCATCTGTCACGACAAGGCCGAGGCTGCGGAAGAACACGTCCTCTTGAATGAGCGCATGCGTGCCGACGATGATGTCGAGCAGACCCATCTGCAACGACGCGATCAGATCCCGACGTTTGCGCTCGGTCAGGCTGCCGGTCAGCAGGCCTGCCTGAATGCCGTAGGGCTCGAACATTCTGCCCAGCGATCGGGCATGCTGCTCGGCCAATA
>NZ_JBEPYQ010000146.1:0-12370 GCF_041641335.1 Cohnella sp.
TGTTCGCATATTTACTTGCAAACAACAAATCCTAATACACCGATTCATCCCCCACCTACACGCTCACTACGTGAGTAAGGTAGTTTAGAGGCCGGGGACTTCTCGGCATTGCGTTAAAAGGAGGAGTTATCGCATGAAGTTCGCCTATTTGGGCAGAACCGGGATGAAGGTCAGCCGTCTGTGTCTGGGCACGATGAATTTCGGCCCCCGCACCGACGAGAAGGAAGCGTTCGCCATTATGGACAGGGCGCTGGAGGCGGGCGTCAATTTCTTCGATACCGCCAACGTCTACGGCCGGGGCGACAACGGTCACAGCGGCTGGACGGAGGAAATTATGGGCCGCTGGTTCGCGCAAGGCGGCGGCAGGCGCGAGAAGGTCGTGCTGGCCACCAAGGTCTACGGAGACATGAACGACGAGAACGACGGGCCTAACGAACCGCGCGGCCTCTCGGCTTACAAGATTCGCAGGCATATCGAAGGGTCGCTGAGACGTCTTCAGACCGATCGCATCGAGCTGTACCAGATGCACCATATCGAGCGGCACGCTCCGTGGGAGGAAATCTGGGGCGCGTTCGAGGGGCTGGTCGATCAGGGCAAGGCGTATTACATCGGCTCGAGCAATTTCGGCGCGCGGCATCTCGCCTATGCCCAGGCAGCCGCCGAGAAGCGAAATTTCCTGGGCCTCGTATCCGAGCAGCACAAGTACCATCTGATGTGCCGGCTGCCGGAGCTTGAGGTGCTGCCCGCCGCGCAGGAGCTCGGCCTTGGCGTTATCCCGTGGAGTCCGCTGGGCGGGGGCTTGCTCAGCGGAAATGTGCTTAATCCCGCCGGAGGCGGCGCTAGATCCGGCCAAGCGGCGGCGAATTTGACCGAAACCCAGCGCGCGCAGCTGGAAGCCTACGGCAAGCTGTGCGCCGAGCTCGGCGAGAGCGAATCGAACGTCGCCTTGGCCTGGCTCCTGGCCAACCCCGCGGTAACGGCGCCGATTATCGGGCCCCGAACGTTGGCTCAGTTCGAGGATACGCTGAGGGCCGTCGAGATCGAACTATCGAGTGAAGCGTTGGTCAAGCTCGACGAGATTTTCCCCGGCCCGGGCGGCGAGGCTCCCGAAGCTTACGCTTGGTAAGCCGATCCGTTTGCGCCCGCGCACGCCGTTCTTTCTCCGACTGGGGGGAAGGACGGCTTTTTTTCTGTACACTTGCCCGATTGACAGAATCATTGTACTAGTGTAATAATACAAGTGACTTTCAAGGCAGGTGAGAGTGGGCGTGCTGAACTTTTACGAGCTGAAGCTGAATAACAAGGACCCCGTCTACTTGCAGGCGGCGCTGTACGTGAAGCGGCAAATTTTGCTGCGCAAGGCGGTATCCGGCGACAAGCTGCCCTCCAGACGAGAGGTTGCGGCTCAGCTCAGCATTAACCCGAATACGGTGCAGAAGGCGTTTAAGCTCATGGAAGACGAAGGCTTCGTGCGCACGAGCAGCACGCTGGGCAGCGTCGTCTACGTGGACGACGCCATTTTCCGCCGGATCGAGGAGGAATTGACCCGGGAATTGGTTCAATCGTTCGTCGAATCGGCCAAGGAAATCCATCTGTCGTTCAAGACGGTCGTCGAGCTGATCAGCGAGCATTGGGAGTAATTTTTTTGCGGTGATTGTACTAATCCTATAATACAAGTAAGGGGCTGCAAAGCGATGAAGGGCTTCTATCGTCTGCTTAATTTTGAATTTGCCAAGTGGCTGGCGTTCATCGCGGCGGTATGCGCCGTTGCGATATTCGCGCCGCCGATTATGCTGCACCGCCAATTGAAGCACTACAGCGAATACGCGGTGAACGAGCGGTTCGAAGAGGTGTACGCTTCTTCCGGAAGCGTCTTGCTGTTTTTGATATTGTTTGCGCTCGTATGCGCCTTTTTCCTGATTACGGTATACGCAGACTACTGGGGCAGCAAAAGCGTCTATACGTACTTGACGCTTCCGGTCCGTCGAGAGGCGCTGTACTTCAGCAAGGCGGCCGCGTTGGTGATCGGCCTGCTCCTGCTGCTGACCGCCCAATTGATCGGCATCCGGCTCGGCTACAGCCTCTACGAGAGCAAGATCGCCGGTTACGGAGACGGGCAGTTCGTCATGCGCAACGGCTATTTTCTGGCGATGGTTCGCTCCGAGTTTTTCCGTTTGCTGCTGCCGCTGAGCTTTAGCCGAATGCTGTCCTCCCTGGGCTTGCTTCTCGTCACCGCGACCGGGCTGTACTACGTGGCGCTTTGCGAGCGCAGCCGCAAATATTCGGGCTTCGTCGTCGTTGCGGCCGCGGCGTGGCTCGGCATTCGGGTGCTCGGATATCGCCTTAACGAAACGAGCCATTATGGTGAACCTACGGGGCTTTACATGAGCACTGTCCTGCTGTTCGCTCTTAGCGGGTACTTCGTCTGGCACGGCCTGAGACTCGTCCGCAGAGGGGCGATCGCGTAAAGCGCGAGCAGAAGGGAGGAAACAGGGAATGGATAAAATCAAACGTCATGCCGCTCTGCCCGCGCTGGCCGCGGCGATCGCGATCTTCGTCGCGCTGACGGCGTCGACCTACCAAGCGAAAGACAACGGAACGTTCGAGGTGCGCGATCTGATCGGCAGCCGCGAGGCGATAGGGGATGTCGCGATCCGCGGAGAGCTGAGGGACGGGGTTCACCGGACGCGCTTCCGCATAGAAGAGGGGCGGATGCGCGCCGATACGGAGCTTTTCGAGCAACCGAAGCAGGCTGACTTCTATCGCTACGTGCCGGGCAATTCCTTACGCTCGGGAGGGATGGAATACAGCGTTCAGAATACGATCTCGCTGCATACGATCCAGTCGAGAAGATTGACGGACCAGGGCTACTCGATTCCGGTCGGCTCGGCAGAGGTCGTTCCGCCTCCCATACGCCGCGATTCTGACGATCCGAATGAAGGCTTCCGTCTAGCGAATCCGCCCGAATACGGACTGGCCCGAATCGGGGACAGCGTGTACTACACCGTTCCCGTCTCGTCGCGGTTTGTCGGCGCAAGCGCCATTTACGAGCTTAAATTTTACCAGTGGGGGTTTCGGTCGGCGATCGATCCGAAAGATTACGCCCCCCGCAAGCTCGCGGATCTTCCTCTCGACGCGAATGAATCCGGTCAAGGAACGGGAATCGAGATTCTCGGCCTGGAGGCGGTGGGAGACCGTCTGGCTCTGATCTTCGCCGAGAACGGAGCGCTTCATGTTCGAAGCTATGACGTTCGCACCGGAGAGCCGCTTGGAGAGGCGACCGTCCCGGAGTTCCGTTTGCCCGCGCGCGAAGGCGATTCCGGAGCGTCCGGCGTTGCCTCGTTCTACGAGGGCTACGAAGCCTACCCGGACCACGAGCGGTCGACGCTGACGCTGAACTTCCGCCGCGGCTCGTCGGTTGCCGATCGAATCGACATGACGGCGCTCAGCTTCGGCTTCGCGGGCGGAGTGGAGCTTGCGGACCGGACCGACCTGGCGTTCTCCGACGGGGAAGAAGATACGCACAGCGGAATCTCCCTCCTGAGCTACCGGGACGGCAAGCTGTACGCGATCCGATCGTATCGAGGGCCGGAGACGGAGCAGCCTCGCGCCTTGTTCGACATCGTGCGCCCCAAGCATCTGTACGCGTACGTCTATGAGCAATCCAAGCTGATCTACAAGGGCGAGATCGTAACCGACTGGAACGAGGACAACATCCGGGTCTACAACCAGTCTCCGTATCAAGGCAGTTTCGGCTACGACCAGACGGATTACAGATATTTTACGAACGTTGTTATCGAATAAAGCATGCGAAGCATCGGGGAAGCCGAGGAGGAATGACCGTGATCGAGTTGAAATACGTGGATAAACGCTACCCGACGAGCAACGCCCTGCTGTACGTCCAAGAGCTGAAGATCGGTAAGGGAGAGGTCGTCGGCATTCTGGGCGAGAACGGGAGCGGGAAAACGACGCTGCTCAAGGCGATCATGGGCATCGGCGAGCTCCAAAACGGCGAAATCACGATTGAAGGGCAGCCCGTCGTCAGGCAGTATGAGCGGATGGCGTTCATTTCCGAGGAAGGCGGCTTCCTCCCGAACAAGACGCCGTTGGAATACGCAGATTTTCTGTCCGCCTTCTTCCCCAGGTTCGATCGGCCGTATTTCGAGCAGCTGCTGGATCGGTTCGAGCTGCCGACCCGCCGCAAAGCGCGTACGTTCTCCAAGGGGCAGAAAATGAAGCTGGAGATGAGCGCCGGTTTGGCCAAACGCCCCGATTATTTGCTGCTGGACGAACCGTTCGTCGGCAAGGACGTTTTTTCGCGGCGGGATTCGCTGAAGCTGATGATGTCCGGATTGAGAGGGGACGAGACCGTTCTGATCACCACCCATCTGATCGATGAGATCGAGAACGTCATCGACCGCGCCGTCGTCCTGAACAAGGGGCTGATCCGGGCGGACTTCCGCATCGACGATCTGCGGGAGGAAGGCAGAAGCTTGGCGGACGCCATGGAGGAAGTCCGGCAATCGAGTCCCTATTATCGCAATTAAGCCGTCTACGCTTATCCCTTCTCCTCATATATATGAAGAAATGAGGGGAGGCGGAGCGGGTGGTGATGTGGGGCTCGGTCTGGATCTGGATGGTCGTGTCGGTCGGATGCGCGTCCGGCTTCCTGCTATTTCGGCGCGTCAAGCTGCCCGTCTCCGGCAAGCCCGGCGCGGGAGACAAGCGGGTAACGGTTATTATTCCGGCGAGGAACGAGGAAAGCAATCTGCCGCATCTGTTAGATTCCTTAATGGAACAAACCGTGCGGCCGCATGAGATTATCGTCGTGGACGATCTCTCGACGGATCGCACGCGCGAGATCGCCGAGAGCTGCGGAGTTTCCGTCATTGCCGGGAGTCCGCTCCCCGAAGGCTGGACCGGCAAAAACTGGGCGGTATGGAACGGATACTTGCGCGCTTCCGGGGACATTCTCGTCTTCCTGGACGCCGACATCCGGCTCGCGCCGAACGCGCTGGCCTCCCTGCTTCGAGCCAGAGAGCGTTCCGGCGGCGTCGTGTCCGTCGTGCCGTATCACCGCACGCAGAAGCTGTACGAAAGATTGGCGCTCGTATTCAATCTGCTGGGCGCATTCGCGTTTACTTCCCCGTTCGAGAGAAACAATCCGAGGAAAGGGCTGTACGGCTCGTGCATCGTGGCAGCCCGGGAGGATTACGAGAAAATCGACGGCCACGAGAGCGTCAAATCCGAAGTGCTGGACGACCTGCTGCTCGGCTCGAAGTTTCGCGAAGCCGGCATTCCGACCGCGAACTATCTCGGATACCGCCTCGTTTCCTTTCGGATGTATCCGCAAGGCATCCGCAGCGAGATCGAGGGCTTCAGCAAGGGAGCCGTGCTGAGCACGTCTACGTTGAACCGCTGGACGGTCGTCTGCTCGGCGGCATGGACAGCGGGGCTTCTCGTGTCGGAGAGCGCGCTGCTGATGGTCTTTACGCCATGGGCGCTCCCGCTGGCGATTGGTTACGTCCTGTACACCGTTCAATTGCTCTATTTGATGCGATACGTCGGCTTTTTCGGCATCGTCGTGCCGCTGATTCATCCGCTGGCCGCCCTGTTTTTCCTCATCGTCATGCTGTATTCGCTCTATCAAGTCGCGGTGCTCGGGCGCGTCAGATGGAAGGGCAGAGACGTCCGGGTCGGAAGCGGGAGGAAACGGTAATGCCGCTGCTTCTGTGGACGGCCGCGGCGTTCCTGTCAGGCTCGCTCATGTTCTCCTACTGGCTCGGGCTTGCGGCGAAACATAATCTGAGCGGCGTCGGCGACGGCAATCCCGGCGCCCTGAACCTGTGGAAGGCGGCGGGATTCCGGCTCGGACTGGCCGGCATCGCCCTGGATTTCCTGAAGGGCTATTTGCCGCTTCTCTGGCTGAGCGGAACGGTTTACGCCCAAGGGTACGGCCTCGTTGCGCTGGCGGTCGCTCCGATCGCGGGGCATGCGTTCTCGCCGTTTCTGAGAGGCCGCGGAGGCAAGGCGATCGCGGTGTCGTTCGGAGTATGGAGCGCGATTACGGGGTTCGAGGCCGCGCTGGCCTACGCGGCGATCCTGGCTTTACTGAAGGCGATCGGCAGAACGCTTCGCGCGAACGGACCGAAATCTGCGGAATCGGACGGACTGCAAGTCGTCATCGGGATGGCGCTGCTGCCCGTCTTTTTATGGGCGGGGAAGTTCGAGGCGGCGATCTTGGGCGTGTGGCTCGGCAATTTTGTAATTCTCGTCTGCAAGCATCGGAAGGATTGGGCCTCCTGGTGGGGAAAAAGAAAGATTGGAGAGGCGGACGCGGATAACTAGCCTCGTTACATTTTGTCATACGTCTTGTCACTCCTGTCACCAATCGGGAGTTCTCCCGGATTCGGTCCGTTCGATATGCTAAGCTGTAATAGTTAAACCCAACTATAAAACGACGGCTATGCGGCCGTCGAAGGAGTGCCGTTCCCCGATGATTCGTCGACGCTTTTCCATGCTCATATGGTGTCTCGTTTGCGGTATCGTCGCCTGTACGTTTCTGCCGTCGCTGCTGGTGGAGCGGGAGAGCCGATTCGAAAGCCAGCGGGAGCCGTTCGTTGCGCTCGTGAAGTATTGGCAAATCCACTTCGGAGAGGAGCGCCCGGCGGAAGGGGAATGGAAGACGTTCTCCTCGGAGACGAGAGAGAGTTTGAGCGGATACCGGGGCACCGTATGGCTTCAGCGTCCCTTGCCCAAGCTTCCATGGCGTAATCCTTATCTCGTCTTCAGCAATATGGGGAGATTCGAAGTTTACTTGGACGACCGGATGGCGTATTCCTTTAATATGGACGGGGCTTTGCGCTACTTCAACTCGAACAGGGTGATGCATCCCGTACCCGTCAGTCCGCAGGACGAAGGGAAGACGCTGCTGATCCGCGCGGAATGGGACGGGCTGCCGTTGGTCGGTAACGATATGGCGTTGGCCGGGGAGCCGGATCAAATTTTCTACGCTCTGATGTTGGTCGAGATGAATTTCTTCGTCTATTCGGTATTGAGCCTGGCGATAGGCATAGCCGGATCGATCCTGTTCGTCCGCCGCAAGGAAGCGCTGTACGGCTGGTTTACGCTGTTCGGCCTGTCCATGGGACTGACGCTGCTGTTGATCTGCCGCCTGCCGCAATGGTTCGTCGATCTGAAGGAAGCCTATTATTGGAAGGAACTGCTCTCGCCGCTCGCCGTCTGGGCCAGCGTCGGAATATACGTCAACGCGCTTGGCGTGCCCAAGGGAAAAGCCGTCCGGACCGTGCACGCTCTCAACGCGTTAAACGTCGTTGCCTGCCTCGTTGCGGCGTTAACGGCGCCTTCGTTGTACCTGTCGTGGTCCGGTCTGGGCAACGCGGTCTCGGCGTGGATCGGCTTCGTCGTCGTGACCTTCTTCCTGTTCCGTTCTTCCCCTGCGACCGATGAAGGGGATATGGAACGCAGATGGATCGTTCGCGGGTACTGGACGTTTACCTTATGCGGCATCGCTTATCTTGCCATGTGGCTGATGCCGGGCTTGCTGACCGATTGGTTGAATTCGCGGACGTATTTGTACCGTATAATCGAGGGGCTGACTCCGAACAGCTTGTTTCTGTTCATGATCTGCATGGTGATGGTGGTCGTCGGCCGCGTTCGTCGCGTTCATCAGGAATCCGAGCGCAACGCCTCCGAGCTAGGGGAGAAAAACAAGGAGCTCGAGCAGTTCCACCACAATCTGGAACGGCTTGTGGAGCGGCGCACGGCCGAACTGGAGCAGGCTAACCGAACCCTCTCGATGACGCTGCGGGAGAAGGCGGAGACGCTTGCGCATCTCTCGGTGCTGGAGGAGCGCAACCGCATCGCTTACGAGATGCACGATGTCGTCGGACATACGCTTACGGCGGCGATCGTGCAATTGGAGGCGACGAAGCGGCTGTCCGGCGCGGACGGCAGCGTGCCGCAGGAGAAGCTGGACCTGCTCGACGAGCTGGTGCGGAAAGGGCTGAACGACATTCGAAGCACGGTCAGACTGCTGGCGTCGGGAGAGGAGGAAACGCTCCCTCTGCCCGCCCTGCTTGACGAATTGATTCGTTTCGCCGAGGATACGATGGAAATTGAGGTCGAAGAGAAAATCCAGCTGCCTGCGGGTTTTACGCTGGGCAAGCTTGCGGACAACGTGCTCTACCATGCGCTTCAGGAAGGGCTCACGAACGGAATTCGGCATGGCGGCAGCAGCAGGTTTCGGTTTGCGCTGCGGGTAGAGGAGCAAGCGCTGGTCTTCCTTCTTATCAGCGACGGCGAGCCGTTCTCCGCTTCGGAACCCGGGTTCGGACTCGCTTCGATGAGGGAAAGGGTGGAATTGCTCGACGGAGAGATGACGATTCGGGCCGGGGCGGCGGCGGACGGCTCGCCGTCGGGTTGCGAGCTTCGCATTCGCCTCGCTTTGGACGGGACATTGAAAGACAATGGTTAGCGAGAGAAGGTTAACGATGAGAGAGTCACTGCAGGCGATCGCTTTGAAGATAACGCCGGGAGCCCGGCTGCTGCGCGCACGGGAATTGCCAGGGGGAATGTCCGCGCAGGTCGTTGGCCTTGAGCTGGAGATGGCCGACGGCAGCACGCGGAAGATCGTCGTTCGTCAGCACGGACAAGCCGACCTCGCGCGCGATCCGCGCATCGCCGCGCACGAATTTCGGCTGCTTCAATGGCTGCGCGCGGCGGGAGCGCCCGTGCCCGAGCCGTACGGATACGACGAATCGGGCGAGACGCTGCCTACGCCTTATGTTGCGATCGAATACGTCGAGCATGAACGGGAATACGTTCCGGCAGACAACAGCGAGTATGCTCGCCGAATGGCGGAAGCTCTGGCCGCGATACATCGGTCCGACGCCGGCTTGGAGGAGCTGGCGTTCCTTCCGCGGCAGGACGAGCTGGTCGCGGAGCGGGTGGCCGCCAGGCCGGATCGGCTCGACGAATCGTTGAGCGAAGGCCGCATCAGGGATACGCTGGAGCGGGCATGGCCACCGGCGCAGAGCAACCGGACCGCGCTGCTTCACGGGGATTTCTGGCCAGGCAACGTCCTCTGGAACGGAAGCCGGCTGGCTGCCGTCATCGACTGGGAGGATGCCGCCCTGGGAGATCCTCTGGCGGATCTCGGCAATGCGAGACTGGAGATGCTGTGGGCTTACGGGGAAGAGGCGATGGAAGAGCTGACGGCGCGATACCTCTCGCTGGCGGGCGGAATGGATGCCGGGAATCTTCCCGTCTGGGATCTGTACGCCGCGCTGAAGCCGGCTTCGCGACTGTCCGATTGGGGGTTGGAGCCATCCGTCGAAAGGGCGATGCGGGAGAAGCACCGCCGGTTCGTGGACAGAGCTATGGACAAGCTTCGTTAGCCGATGCGTGAGGGGCTTTATACGGTCGGCGGAATCTCATGCGGAACGCCTTCGGAGTCGTGCCGGCGAGCCGGCCGAAGCAGCGCACGAAATGCGGAAAAGACCCGAAACCGACGTTCTCGGCGATCGATCCGACCGCGTCGTCCGTATCGACGAGCAGCCGTTTGGCCTGCTCGATCCGGTAGCGGGTCAAGTAGTCGAGCGGCGTGCAGCCGTAAGCGCGCTTCATGCAGAGCGAAATATAGTTGGCGTGGAAATGCAATTCATCCGACATCGTTTTGTAGGTGAACGTCTCCCGAAAATGGCGGCGCAAAAATGCGGCCGCTTCTTCGGCGATCGCCAAATACGAGCCTCCTGCCGGGAGGCTCGTTTCTTCGTGAAGCTGCAGCAGCAGCTCCTGGAAGAGCAGCTGCCGTCTCCAATGGGAGGCAGCGGACATCTCCGCTTGCAGCGCGAGCAGCCGGCGCAGCCGCGAATAAGCGGCATCCGGCGATTGCAGCATGCCGGACTGCGGCAAATAATGCGCGAACGGAACGAGGGTGGAGTACCCGCTCTCGGAGAGCTGCGGCAGACTCGCGGGATTCGCCGGGTCCGACTCTCGCCAGTCTCCGAGCGTCTGGAAGTGGAGCCAGTAGAAATGGGTTTCCTCTCGGCAAGGCTCCGTCGTCCGGTGGGCGCGGTCCGGGCGCAGCAGGCCGAAGCCTCCAGCCGGCACGACTACGGGAAGATCGTCTTCCGCCATGTACAGGCCGCCGCGGGTGACGACCAGCAGATCGAACACGCCGATGCCGGAGCGGTCCGCATGCTTGCCTCCGGCGAGATATGTATCTTCGCCGCACGTAGTGAAATGCGGCAAGGGCGGAGCGATGAATTGCAGCATTCGAATGCCTCCGTTCGCGGATTGTCTTTCTAGTATAGCGAAGTTGCGATCCGACAAAAAGTGTGTGAGTTAGGCTATCGGAGAATAGGCTCCACAGTGCTATATTCGGAGGGAGAGAACCTACTATACGAATAAGCGAGGTATTCATAATGAGCAAACGGCATGCGGCATTCGAAGCGCTCCCTCTCGGGGCGATCAAGCCGGAGCAGTGGCTTCGGGATCAACTGCGGATTCAGGCGGACGGGCTGACGGGGCATCTGGAAGAGCACTGGGCGGACGTCGGGCCCGACAACGGCTGGATCGGCGGCAAGGGCGAGAGCTGGGAGCGAGGGCCGTACTACTTGGACGGTTTGCTTCCGCTGGCTTATTTGCTGGAGGACGAAGGTCTGATCGTCAAGGCGAAGCGCTGGGTGGAATGGTCGCTGGCGAGCCAGCGAGAGGACGGCTCGTTCGGTCCGGAGAGCATCGAGACGGTCAACGGAGACGTCGACAAAAAGCAGGATTGGTGGCATTACATGATCATGCTGAAGGTGCTGACGCAATACGGGGAGGCGACGGGGGACGAGCGAATCGTTCCGTTCCTGACTTCGTATTTCCGGTACGTGCGCAGCCGGATCGAGGAGCATCCGCTGCGCGGCTGGGCGGAGGCGCGCGGCATGGAGATGCTGCTGTCGATCCAGTGGCTCTATCGGAAAACCGGGGACGAGAGTCTCCTGGAGCTGGCGAGCCTCGTGTCGGATCAGACGACCGGCTGGACGGACGTGTTCCGCGATTTTCCGTTCTGGCGCAAGGTGGAGCAATGGGATTGGAAAACGCATGTCGTGAACGTGGCAATGGGCATCAAGGCGCCCGGCGTTCTGTACGAGCTGACCGGCGATCCCCGGGAGCTGGAAGCGGTGCATCGCGGCATCGACAGCCTGATGACGCATCATGGACAGGCCCACGGCATGTTCTCGGGAGACGAGTGGCTGTCGGGAACCCATCCGAGCCAAGGCGTGGAGCTGTGCGCCGTCGTAGAGTACATGTTCTCCATGGAGCAGCTGACAAGAGTATTCGGAGAAGGGCGCTTCGGCGACATTCTGGAGAAGGTGGCGTTTAACGCCTTGCCGGCGACAATCTCCAAGGACTGGACGTCCCACCAATACGACCAGCAGGTGAACCAGATCGTCTGCAACGTGGCGCCCCGCGCTTGGAGCAACGGCGCCGAGGCCAATCTGTTCGGCCTGGAGCCCAACTTCGGCTGCTGCACGGCGAACATGCACCAGGGCTGGCCCAAGCTGGCTTCGCATCTGTGGATGCGGGACGGCGAAGGCGGCCTGGCGGCGGTGTCGTATGCGCCTTGCACGGTAACGGCGCAAATCGGAACGGGCGGCGCGGCAGCCGAAGCGACGTTGAAGGTTCGCGGCAACTATCCGTTCCGCGAGACGGTGGATATCGAGCTGACGCTCGACCGCCCGGCCGAATTCGGCCTTTCGCTGCGCATTCCCGAATGGTGCGAGCGGCCGGTCGTGACCGTGAACGGGGAAGAAGCGGCGCTGACGCTCGAGCGAGGCTATGCCAAGCTTAGCCGAGAATGGTCCGACGGGGACAGACTGACGCTGCTTCTGCCGATGAAGGTCAAGACCGTTGCCCGCAATCTGCTCGCCGTCAGCGTGGAGCGGGGACCGCTCGTGTACGCCCTGCCGATTCAGGAGAACTGGCAGCTTCTGCAGCAGAGGGAGAAGTTCCACGATTGGGAAGTGTATCCCGGCTCCCCGTGGAAATACGGATTGCTCGCGGACAACGAGTACGAGATCAGCTTTGACGACGTCGCCTACCAGCCTTTCGACGCGAGCCATCCCCCCGTACGATTGAAGGCGAAGGGACGGCTGGTGCGCGATTGGAAGATGGAAGGCAACAACGCCGGAACCCCTCCGCTGCATCCGAACGTCTCCGGCCAGCCGGACGCGGACCTTGAGCTCGTGCCGTACGGCGGCGCGAAGCTGCGCATCGCGGAGTTCCCGACGATCGGCCATCCGCTCGAAGCGAGACGGCATATGTAGAACCAATCCCTCTGGCAGTCGCTGCCGCG
>NZ_JBEPYQ010000147.1:0-12359 GCF_041641335.1 Cohnella sp.
AAGAGAATCCATGGTTCTTTGGGTTACGTATCGCCGGATCGATTTGAGGCCATATATTACAAAAAAATCAGCTAAATGCGCTTAAAAGGTGTCCACTTTCTTGACAGAGGTCCGCCAGACCGTTAGCGGGTGCAGGAGCGCCGGAATGTCTGGAATAGCGGTCCGCCAGACCGTTAGCGGGTGCAGGAGCGCCGGAATGTCTGGAATAGCGGTCTGCCAGACCGTTAGCGGGTGCAGGAGCGCCGGAATGTACGGAATAACGGTCCGTCAGACCGTTAGAAGGTGCGAGAGCGGCAGAATATCTGGAATAGCGGTCCAACCAGACCGTTAGCGGGTGCGGGAGCGCAGGGACGTCCCGGCATACAAATTCTGGTTCGCAAATAGGGGGCATGTCCGTATCCTCAGTGGACGGGACAAGCCCCCTATTTTTCATAAGCTGATGTTATCATGCAGTTCGCGCGAAAGGGTCTACTGCTTCGCCGCCTTCTCGGTCAGGACGCTGCCGCCGAACAGGAAGCGATGTTCCCACTGGGACCCCGCGAAAGATTGAACGTGTACGCCGCCGCTGGCGTTGGAGTAAGTATGCAGAATTTTGCCGTTGCCGAGGTAGAGGGCCACGTGCGTGATCCGTTCGGTCGTCTTGTTGATTCCTTTGTAGGCGGCGGCCGTCGAACCCTTGTAGGTCATGAAGAACATCAGGTCTCCGCGTTTCAGACTGCGCCACTCCGACTTGTCGGTTCCGAGCTTCTTCACGAATGCGCCTTGCTGGCGGGAATCGGGAGGAAGCACGAGATCCGTCTTCTCCTTATAGATCCAACGCACGAAGTCGGAGCAATCGAACGTCTCCGTCGTGCTGCGGTTGGAACCGAACAAGTACGGCGTTCCGAGATACTTCATGCCTTCGGCGATCACTTGGTCAATCAACGCCGCATTGGAATCCTCGACTTCTCCTTTACCGCCGGTTGATCCGTTGTTGCCATTGCCCCCATTATTGCCGCTGCCGCCGCTATTGCCGCCGTTCCCGGTTTGGCCGCCTCCGTCGACAGCGTTCCCCGAATTGCCGCCCGTCGAGCTTCCGCCGTTGCTTCCGCTTCCGCTGCCCGGGTTGGTTCCCGAATTCGTATCTTCATTAGATAGAGTCGGTTTCTTCGTTGGCGACGACGAGCTCGGAGCCGCCGCCGAAGACGTTCCCGGAACGGCGCCGATGCCGCTAGCCAGCAGCGCTGCCGCGCATAACGCAGCTACATGCTTCTTCATACTTATCCCCTCCGTAACCAGATAATTAAACGCTACCATAGGTAGAATGGGAGGGGAAACCCACAATTGTTGCCATTAGCGCGACCGCAAGTCCGATAAGGCAAGGTCGCGGGACCGTAACGACCCTCGACCACAGTCTAGGATCAAAAACATACGCGGGTCCGTTATGCATAAACGCGGAGAGGTTTACAATAAGGTCATGAGGTAAACGAGTTACAGAAAAGAGGTGAAGCAAATGAGAAGAGGGAATGGATTGGCTCTCCTGTTGATCGCTCTCGGAGGATTGATCATCCTCAGCAAGCTGGGCTTCGGATTGGGATGGTTGTTCGGACTTCTGGTTCCGATTCTGCTGATTCTGCTCGGAGTCGCGGTGTGGAACAATGGAAGCAAGCTGCTGGGCGGAGGTATCGCCGTCGTCGGAGGATTCGTGCTGCTGGGCAAGATGAGCTTCCTGTTCGTCTGGATCGCGGCAATCGGATTGATCGTATTCGGAGTATCGATGCTGGGCCGCAACAATCGAGCAACGAGATTCTAATCTTCCATATAGACGCAGCAACTGCCGCGATCAAGAACGAGGAGGGAAAAGGGAATGACCGTCATGAAAAGGGTGCGCGACATTACGGTGGCCACGTTAAACGATCGACTGGAAAAAGCGGAAGATCCGGTACGCGTCATCGATCAATTTCTCTGGTCGACGCATCAAGAGATTACCCAAAGCGAAGGGCTGCAGCGTCAGTATGCCGCGCATACGGACAGCTTGTATCGGCAGTGGAAAGACGCCGAGCAATGGGCCGACAAGCGCGAACAGCAAGCCGTCACCGCCTTGAAGGCGGGCGAAGAGAACGTCGCGAAGCTGGCGCTTCAAGATAAAGTCATTCACGAGGAGAGCGCCCAGCGCTACCGTCAGCTCTACGAGCAGAGCCGGAGCGAGCTGAACGATCTGGAGCTGCTGCTTCAGGAGCTGCGCAGCGAGTACCGCGCGGTGTACGACCGCCGCCAATTCTACGTAGCGAGAATGGAATCCATTCGTCTTCAGCAAAGACTTAACGCGAGATTTACTCCCGGCGGCGCGGACACGTCCCAGATGTTCCGCAAGATCGACGACCGTCTGACCGATATTGAGCTCGAAACCCGCAGCCTGCGCGATCTGCGCCGGATGGGCCAGGAAACGCTGCTCCACGCGGGAGAGGTCGTGAAAACCACGATCGAGAGAGAACTCGAGGAACTGAAACGCAAACTGCAACAAGGAGGTTAAACCGAACATGCGCAAACTTTACCGTTCCACCCGGGACCGCAAGTTATTCGGGGTGTGCGGAGGATTGGCAGACTTCCTCGGCGTCGACGCGACGCTGCTGCGGATCCTGCTGATCGTCGTAGCCGTCTTCTCCGCGGGTTCCGTCGTCCTCGTCTACATCATCGCAGGATTCGTCATTCCGAGAGAGCCTTACTACGGCGGATTCGGACCGGGTCCTTACGATCCGGGCTATCGGGGGCAGGACCAGCACTACGGCTATAACCACGCCCAAGGCGGCCCGAGCCACAATCCGAACTGGAACCCGAACTCTTCCGGTTACGCCGGTTACTCGGCTTCCGGCACCGCCCGTCCGGGACCGGCCCAGTCGGCCCAGCCGACGTCTGGCCGCCCGTCGCAAGGGCTGGACGCGATGATGGAAGATATCGAGAAGAAGTCTTTGCAAAGAGAGATCGAAGAACTGAAAGCCAGAATTTCAAAATTCGAGAAACAATCGAAAGGAGAATAACACAATGGGTGTATTCCAAAGAATTAAAGACTTAACGAAGGCGTCGGTGCATGATCTGCTTGATAAACTTGAGGATCCTATCGTCATGCTGAATCAATATTTGCGCGACATGGAAATCGAAATTCATGACGCTGAAGTGACAGTGGCCAAGCAAATGGCCTCCGAGCGCCGGATGAAGCAGCGCCTGGAAGAACTGGTCAGACTCGGCGTCGACCGCGAAGGTCAAGCGGAGCATGCTCTGCGCTCCGGCAACGAGACGCTCGCTCGCAAGCTTCTCGAAGAGAAGGTGCAATACAGCCAGCAAGCGAACAGCCTGGCCGAGCTTCACGCTCAAGCCAGCGGGCAAGTGTCCGAATTGACGGCACAGCTTCACGAAATGAAGGAAGAATACTACAAGCTCCGCAACAAGCGCAACGAGCTCGTAGCTCGCTCCCAGATGGCGAAAGCCCGCAAGCAAATGGCGCAAGTCAGCTCGCTGCACACGATCGAGAGCGGAGCGGCTTCCCGCGGCTTCCACCGGATGGAGGAGAAAATCCTGCAGATGGAAGCGGAGGCCGAAGTGGCCAGATTGCCGGGAGTTTCCTTCGGCACCACGCCTAGCCGCATCGATCCGGAGAAGGAATTCCGCGTAGAGCAAGAGCTGGAAGCGCTCAGAAGCCGCGTTCAGCCGAATTTGAACAAAGAGTAAGCGACAAGCATTCTCCCCCGGCGCAAGATGTGCTATGATGTCGGATAGTGATGTCGCGGATACGGCAAGCCATAACGGACGAAGAGCCGTTATGGCTTTCCCTGCGACAAGGAGACGAATAAAGGCAGGAGGTGTGACCCGACATGAGAAAATCCAGCAACGCGATTGTGTTCATAGCAGCCGGAATTTACCTCGCGCTTGGCGCCGTGGCGGGTTACACGACGGTTAACGCGGTCCTGCTATTGCTGCTCGGCATTCATCGATACCGGTCCGATCGCTCCAGAGTATCGGTCGTCGTTATCGCGGTCAGCACGCTTGTGCTGATCGTGACCCAGTTCGCGCTTTTCGCCGTCGTGGTTCTCGTCTCGCTCGGGATTTATTATTTCCGGGCCAGACCTCCGGAATTCGTCACGCACGTCGGCAAGCATCGTTTGTTCGTGAACATGCGGCTCGACGAACAATCCTGGGTGCTGAACTCGATGAGCTATTGGCATGGGCTTGGGGAAATCCACATGGACATGTCGCTGGCCGTTCCCGAAGAGAAGGAGACGACGATCGTCCTGCAGGGCGTCGTAGGCAACGTGGACTTGATCGTTCCGGAGGACTACGGCTTGCAGGTGGACGCGTCCGTGCTGATCGGGCAAGCGACGTTCCGGCAAATTCAGGAGGGCGGCATGATGCAGCGTCTCTCGTGGAAATCGCCGAACTACGAGGAGTGCGAGCAGAAGCTGAAACTTCAGTTGTTTTATCTCGTAGGAGATATCAAAATACGTACCGTTTAGTGAAAGTTCAAAAAGTCCGCGGATTTTTTGAACTACCTACTTAAAGTCGTTGTGAGGAGGAGTCGCATGGAGTCTCGTAAAGTCACCAATATGGTTTGGCGCCACATGGGCGAGGCCGTGTTGTACTCCTTGGGCGTGGGCGCTCTTGTCGTTTATTTGCTGATCCGCTACGGCGTGGATGGCTCGTTCCATTCGCTGAACAAGGCGATTTCGTTCTCGCTGACGGCGATCGGAGTGTTGTCCGTTGCCGGGGCGGCTTTCGGTTTTTGGAGAAGCTTTCCGATACGCAATCGTCTGGAGATGCTCAGGGAGTCCATGGTGACGCTTGAGAAAGGGACCCCGTCCTTGCCGTTGCCGGATCTCGGCAAAGACGAGATCGGACGGCTCGGGGAGCAGCTCGGCAAGCTGGGACGCAAGTGGGAGGACCAGGTCTCGTCGCTTCAACGCTTGTCCACCAACAATGCGGAGCTTGCCGCGCAAGCCCGGATGAGCGCGGTGGTCGAGGAGCGCCAGCGCTTGGCGCGGGAGCTGCACGACGCGGTCAGCCAGCAGCTGTTCGCGATCTCGATGACGGCGACGGCGGTCGGACGGACGATGGATCACGACTTCGAGCGGGCGCGCCGGCAAGTGGAGCTGATCGAAGAGATGGCTTCCGCGGCGCAATCGGAGATGAGGGCGCTGCTGCTGCATCTGCGTCCCGTGCATCTGGAAGGCAAGCGTCTGGCGCAAGCGATTCCCGAGCTCGTGGAAGAGATGAAGGCGAAGGTGCCGGTCGATATCGCCATCGATATCGAACAGGATTTGCCGCTGAACAAAGGCGTGGAAAACCATCTGTTCCGCATCGTGCAGGAGGCGCTGTCGAATACGCTCCGGCATTCGAAAGCGACGAAGATGGACATCGTGCTCCAGCGCCGCGGAGAAGCGGTGCGCCTGGGCATTCGGGACAACGGAATCGGCTTCGACACGCAGGTGAAGAAGCAGGCTTCCTACGGAATGACCAACATGGAAGAACGCGTGAACGAGCTTGGCGGGTCGTTGAACGTCGCGAGCGCGCCGGGCAAAGGAACGAGAATCGAAATCAGAGTGCCGTTGATGGCGGAAGGCGGTTGAGCGGATGGCGGCGGAACAGTCGTTGGTGCGGGTATTATTGGTGGACGATCACGAGATGGTGAGAATCGGTCTGGCGGCCGTGCTGGGCACGGAGGAGGGCATCGAAGTCGTCGGGGAAGCCGGCAACGGAATGGACGGGCTTCGCCTTGCGCGGGAATATTCTCCCGACGTCGTGCTGATGGATCTTGTGATGGAAGGAATGGACGGCATCGAGACGACGCGGCGGATCATGGAAGAGATGCCGGAATGCCGGGTCATCGTGCTGACCAGCTTCCTCGACGACGAGAAGATGTATCCCGTCATCGAGGCGGGCGCATTCAGCTATCTGCTCAAAACTTCGCGAGCCTCCGAGATCGCCGACGCGATCCGCGCGGCGGCGCGCGGCCAATCGGTGCTCGAATCCCAGGTGGCTTCCAAAATGATGAACCGCTTCCGCCGCCCTCAGCAGACGGCGGCTCAGCCTCACGAGGATTTGACCGAGCGGGAGATGGAAGTGCTCAAGCTGATCGCCCTGGGCAAGTCGAACCAGGAGATCGCGGACGATCTGTTCATCGGCATCAAGACGGTCAAATACCATCTGACGAACCTGTTCGGCAAGCTCGGCGTGGAGGATCGCACGCAGGCGGCCATCTACGCGCACCGGAACGGGCTGGCGGATTAGATCGGCCAGACCGCCTTCACGCGAGCCAGGGAGATGACCGACTTGGACGAATGGATCTCCATCGGCGGCTCCAGCCCCATTTTCCCCCAGTAGACAGGTTCGGAATCGAGCGGTTCCTCATACTCCGAAGCGCTGATCTCGGCTTGCTGCTTGGATTTGCGTACCCGCTTGACGGGCCGGGCCGTTCGCTCTCCGTTAAGAACGAGCGTCGAAGTCCCGCACGAGGTCAATACCCCCGTATGGCGGGCATCGTCGTAAGTGACGACGCATACCGCGCGGCCGTAGAGCGGCCGAAGAGAGTACTCGTCTACGGAATAATCATCGTCGAACATGGTAGGCCAACCTCCTGGGTGATCGATTTGATGCATTGTATTCCCGGCGTGACATACGTGTACGGGCGTTTACCCATCCAAGTGGAAATGACAGTTAAAAACATAGCGTTGTCCCTCTAATTGTGCTACACTACAATTCATGAGATTTGACAAAATCGGCTCATCCAATCCTGCCTAAGAAAGATGAGGATTCATGACGGACAACAAAATCGATACAGTCTCCGCTCCTGCAGCGGTCTATTTCATTTTCGGAGCCACGGGCGACCTCGCCCGCCGCAAACTGTTCCCGGCCTTATACAGCTTATACCGCGAAGGTAAGCTCGGAGAGCGGTTCGCCGTCGTCGGACTGGCGCGCAGGCCGCGCACGAACGAGCAATTCCGCGACGACGTGTTCTCGTCCATCGGCGAATTTTGCCGCTACAAGCCCGAGGAGAACGAAGTGTGGAGCGCTTTTTCCGATCATTTTACATACTTGTCGCTGGATACCGGCAACGTCGACGCGTTTAAGCAATTGAAGGAGCATACGGAGCAGGTGGAAGCCGCCTACGGCATTCCCGGCAACCGTCTGTTCTATCTGGCGCTTGCGCCGGAGCTGTTCGGCAGCGTGTCGCGCAATCTGCGCGACGGCGGCATGCTGGAGAGCGCGGGCTGGCACAGGCTCGTCATCGAGAAGCCGTTCGGCTACGATTATCCTTCCGCGGAGAAGCTTAACGAGGAGATTCGCCAAGTGTTCCGGGAGGACGAAGTGTTCCGCATCGACCATTACCTGGGCAAGGAAATGGTGCAGAACATCGAGGTCATTCGGTTCGCGAACGCCTTCTTCGAGCCGTTGTGGAACAAAAACCATATCGCCAACGTGCAGATCACGCTGTCGGAGACAGTCGGCGTAGAGGATCGCGGGGCGTACTACAATAAATCCGGAGCGCTCAGGGATATGGTGCAGAACCATATGCTCCAGATGCTAACGATGATCGCGATGGAGCCACCGGGCCGTCTGGACCCGGAAAGCATTCGCGACGAGAAAGTGAAAGTGCTGCGTTCCGTCAGAAGATACGCTTCGGAGGAAGAAGTTCGCGAACACATCGTGCGCGGCCAGTATTCCAGCGGATCGCTTAAAGGCAAAGAGCTTAAGGGCTATCGCGAGGAAGATAACGTCGATCCGGCATCGGTGACGGAGACGTTCTTCGCAGCCAAGCTGTTCGTCGAGAACTTCCGCTGGGCGGGCGTTCCGTTCTATGTGCGCACGGGCAAGCGGCTTCCGGTCAAGTCGACGGAGATCGTCGTCGAATTCAAGAACGTGCCGGGCAACGTCCTGTTCGCCAGGAAGCAAGATCTGCAGCCGAACCTGCTCGTCATCCGCGTCAATCCGATGGAAGGCATCTACTTCCGGATCAACGCCAAGACGCCGGGCAACGATCTGAAGATCCAGCCGGTCGCGATGGAATTCTGCCAGAGCTGTCTGGTCGGCATCAATACGCCGGAAGCGTACGAGCGTCTTCTGTTCGACGCGGCTCGCGGCGAAGGCACGTACTTCACCCGCTGGGACGAATTGGCGGCCGCATGGAAGATCGTCGATCCGATCGCCGCGGCGTGGAGAGACTATGCGGTCTCGCCAGACTTGTATCCGGCAGGCTCTTGGGGGCCGGAGCGCGCGGAGCAGCTGCTGCGCGACGAGGGGCATCACTGGTGGCCGGTGAACGGTCAGGACGAAGACAACGTCATATGGGTGTCCAACACGGACAAGTGAAGGGCAGCAACCGTGTCTAAAATATACGATATCAGTTAGAGAGACGATTCATTGGGAACGAGCCGGCCTTTGTAAGCCGGCGCCCCAACTGAATCGTCTCTTTTTTGCGCGCGAGCGGGCAAGTGGTGCAGACCGCGAACTCGAGGAGCTGCTCGCCGAGGAAGGGAAGGAAATGAGCCTGAAGTTGACGTCGGGTTTATTTATTTGTTGTGTAACGTAACAGTGTTATGTTACGATGTTGTCGGAGGGATGAAGATGGAGCGAGATTTAATATCCAAGAAGGAGCTGCTGGACGAGAAAGGCATCTCCTACGGGCAGTTGTACCGATGGAAACGCAAGCAGCTCATTCCCGAAGACTGGTTTATCCGCAAATCCACGTTTACGGGGCAGGAAACGTTTTTTCCGCGCGATCTCATCTTGGCCCGCATCGATAAAATCATGAACATGAAAGACGATTTGTCGCTGGATGAGCTGGCCGACAAGCTGTCTCCGGCGCTGCCGGACTACGAGATGCGCAAGTCGGACTTAGTGAAACGAAACATTGTTTCGTCCATTGTGCTGCAGCGCTTCGCGTCGGAAGACGACGACTCGCTGGTGTACGCGTTCGACAAGCTGCTGTATTTCTACGTCGTCGACAAGCTGCTTCAGGCAGGGGAGATGAGCATGGAGGAGGGGGAGCGGCTGCTGTGGACGCTTCGGGAGCATTTTCCGAAGTTTACGGGCAAAGCCTGCGATCTGGTGTTCACGCGCAAGATGGGCGTCTCGTCGTTCGCTTTGCTGTCCGCCCCGTCCGAATTGTACTTCGAGAGCGGCGTTAAGGTTGTCGCGCGGATTTCCATGACGGAATGCATCGAGCAGTTAAAAGGAAAATGGGTGTAGGAGGAGATCATATGAATCGACCCGAGCAAGGAGATTTGGTCATTAACGGAGTGAGCACGGCGAGCGGCGGACAATACGGCAGAGTGAAAATAGACGGGGTAGGCACGGTCGAGGGCGATATCGTCTGCGTCGATTTCGATTGCAACGGGATGACGAAGATTCGGGGCAGCTTGGCCGCGGATACGATGGATGCGGACGGCATGTTCACGATCGACGGGCACTTGTCTGCGGCGAGGTCGTTCGTTGACGGGCATATGAAGGTGAGAGGCTCGTTAAAGGGAGACAGCTTCTCGGTGAACGGCCTGATTCGCGTTGACGGAAACTGCGAGATCGAGAGCTTCAACGCGGAAGGAGCGTTCGAGGTGAACGGCCTGCTCAACGTAGGAAGCATGGACGTCCTTCTGCACGGGAGAGGCAGAGCGGGAGAAATCGGCGGAGAGTCGATCCGCGTCAAGCAGAAGGCCAGAGGTCCCCTGAACAAGCTGTTTACTTGGATGATGCCGCGGTTTGCCCCCGAGCTTCACGTGGAAACGATTGAAGGAGACGAGATTGACCTGGAGTATACCCAGGCGGATGTCGTGCGCGGCAACCGGGTCCGCATCGGCAAAGGCTGCGCGATCGGGTTGGTCGAATACAGAACGGAGTTAAGCGCGCACCCGGGCGCGAAAATCGGCAAGGAGGCGAAGGTCGGTGACTGAACAAGCGAGACGCGATGTGAAAATGGTTGGAGAGACGAGTTCGGCGGGCGGATATTTTCGGAAAGTCAGGTTGACGGGTGAAAGCACGTTTTCCGGAGATGTGGATTGCATCAAGCTGACGCAGATCGGCGAGCTTGAGATCGCGGGCGGCTTGACGGTCGGGGAGATGAAAATGACCGGGGAATGCCAGGTTCGCGGCAGACTGAACGGAGGCAAGGTGAGCGGGCGAGGGGAATTGGAGGTTATGGCGGACCTGCGAGGGGAAACGGTCAAGTTCACCGGCAACATCGTGACCGGCGGGGACTGCGGAGCGGGCATGTTCAAGATGGACGGAGCTTTCTCCGTTTCGGGACTGCTCAGCGCGGATACGCTGGACGTCCGGATGTTCGGTCCTTGCATGGCGAAGGAGATCGGCGGGTCTAAAATCTTCGTGCGCAGAAGCCGGGCCAAGAAGCTGCTCAGCCTGGTCAACGGGGGAGGCGATTGCAAGCTGAACGCGGAGCAGATCGAAGGGGACGTCGTCGCGCTGGAGCATACGGAAGCGGACGTCGTTCGCGGCAATCGCGTCGAGATTGGTCCGGGATGCCGGATCGGGCGGGTTGAATACCGCAGCGAAGTGGATATTCACAAGAGCGCGGCCGTGCATGAGGTTGTGCAGGTATAGTCAAGGGAAACAAGAAGCCGCTGGGGGAAGGGGTGCAGGCATGGCAATCGCAAGGACCGGGAAGACGAATAAAAAGCTCGTTCTGGCGGGGCTGCTGCTAGGCTTGATATTCGCGGAGCTGGACGAGACGGTGGTCGCGACCGCCATGCCGACGATTATTCGGGAACTGCACGGCATGGCGCTGTACGGCTGGGTAGCCGGCATTTATATGCTGTCGGTGACGATGTTCATGCCGATCATCGGCAAGCTGGCGGATTTGTATGGACGCAAACGGGTCTACATCGTCTGCATGGCGCTGTTTGTCTGCGGCTCGATGATGTGCGGGACCGCTTCGTCGATGGCGGGACTGTTGACCGGGCGAGCGATTCAAGGGATCGGGGCCGGAGGGCTGATGCCGCTCGCGCTGGTCATTATCGGCGATGCCTACCCGCTGGAGCAGCGGGCCAGAATACAGGCGTTATTCGGTCCGCTGCTCATCTTGCCCCAACTGCTCGGTCCGACCGTGGGCGGCTACATCGTCGGACAATTCGATTGGCACTGGATTTTCCTGATCAATATTCCGATCGGACTGATCGCCGCTGCGATGATCGCTGCCGGAATGCGGGAGACAAGGGGAACGGGAAGGCGGTCGATCGATTGGGCGGGAGCGACGCTGCTCGCGGCCGGTCTGCTGCTGTTGCTGCTTGCGCCGGTGTTGATCGATACGCAAGGGTACTCCTGGACGTCTCCGGCGGTGCTCGGTCTGCTGGCGATGTCGGCGCTGCTGCTGTCGGTATTCGTTCGCGTCGAACGGAAAGCGGAACAACCGATGATCCCGCCGAGTCTGTTCCGCAATCGCAATGTCGTCGTCATCTACTCGCTTGTCTTTTTGCTGATGCTCAGCGTCATGGGCGGAATTGCCGCTTTTCCTTTCTATGCCCAGAACGTGATGGGACTGGCGCCGACAGCCTCGGGTTATCTCATGCTCGCCTTTGCGGGCGCGACGATTCCGGCTAGCGTCCTGGTCGGTTTTCTAGTTACGCGGGTCGTGTATCGGAACGTATTCGTAGCCGCTTGTCTGCTTCCTCTGGCCGGATTCGCGCTGTTGTCCCGCATCGGCGTCGGGACGGGCGTTCTGTACGTGGTCGCCGCCTTTATAGTCCTTGGCTTCGGTGTCGGCGCACTGTTCGGGGCCAACAATCTGATCGTGCAGGAATCGGTCGGCAAGGAGGAGAGCGGCGTCGCGATCTCGTCGGTTCAGCTGTTTCAATCCCTTGGCGCGACGATCGGACTCAGCGTGTTCGGCAGCGTGCTGGGCAGCCGCATCGGCAGAGGAGTCGAGCAGATGGGGGCCCGGCTGCCGGAAGGTTCGGGCGAGGCCATCGCCGCGGGCGGCATCCCGGACGGCATGTCGGCGGAGCTGGTCGACGGGGTGCGGGCGATTTTCGCGGAAGCGTTCCAAGAGCTGTTCCTGTTGTCGCTGCTCTTCGGGGCAGTCGCATTCATAGTGGCCTGGTTCTTGAAGAAGGAAGTGCTGGCGAAGAGAGAGCCGAATGTCCGAGCGGACGCCGCGGCTTCGGATTGCTGACCGGGAAGGGACGGAACAGGCCCGTGTTTCTCCTTCGGGCGGAGGGACTGTCCCATAAGTCAGGGCAACCTAAAATGATCAATAAAAGAATGGGGCTGTCCCATAAGTAAACAGAGCCGTACTGAACGATTATCGATGGAATGATGTCATGGGCATCTATCTCCCTCCGATGCTATACGATCCTGAAATTTGGAATGGATAAACCCGTCACAGG
>NZ_JBEPYQ010000148.1:0-11825 GCF_041641335.1 Cohnella sp.
CGGATCCGTCTCGTTCCGTTCGAGTCCCGGATCGTCGTTCAGGCGAGAGTCGAGGTAGAAAGCGGCGATCAGCAGAGATACAAAGAGGAGCAGGCTGACCGCGATTTGACGCAAAGGCATTGAGAATTCCCTCCATTGATCCGCCAGAACTTCGCTTGTTCGGACGGCAGGCCTATAGAATCAGTGTTTCCCAGGCCTGCGGAGCGATATACGCGGATCGCATTTCGGAGGAGCCTGCCACAAGCGGATTCCTCTTATTTTCGTTTCATTTGCCATCTACCTATTCGCCGGAGCCGCAGCCAGAATCGGGAGCTTTAGCCGAACCGGTCCGGAGCGGTGTTTCTCCTGAACTCCTTGGGCGTAAGCCCGGTCATCCGTTTGAACAGCTCGGTGAAGCTGGCATGTTTGCCGTAGCCTACCGCTTGCGCCACCTCTTTGATTCCTTTCCTCGAATTTAGCAGCATCTCCTTGGACTTCTCGATACGAACCGACTGCGCATACTCCGTCATCGTCATTCCGTAAGCCCGCTTAAAACCGCTCGTCAATGCGCTTGGACTCATGTGGGCCAGCCTGGCCAGAGCGTCGAGCGGCTGCTGCCGGGCGTAATGGCGCCGGATATGCTCGCGCACCGCTTCAAGGGAGTCCAGATCTCCGTCCGAGCGACGAGCCGAGGCGAGATGCGCTTTCCGATCCAGCCCCCACTGTACGAGCCAAGAGACGATTTCGAGCACCTTGCTCTCGTAATACAGGCTGGCCATCTTGGCCGACGGCCGGAAAGAACGAATTTGCCTCAGCGCCGCGGCGGCTTCAGGGATGGCGACGCTGCCGTCCAGCATGGAGCAGATTTCGGGCAGCGCGCGAATTTCCTCCGCGAACCTTCCCGGCAGCACCCCCTTATAGAAGGCGGGCATCAGATTGATTCCGACGCTGCGAACGGGAACGCCGCGGGAAACGAGCATTTGGTATTCATGCACGTACCCGACGTAGCCGGCAAGGCTCTCGCCGCCGCAAGCCGCGCGTCCGTCCGGCAGGGAGGCGGCCGGTTCCCCGTAGATGCCCACGTTCAGAAACGACGGCTGATCGTACCGAAGCGACACGTCGCAGCGGAATACGAGGTCGTTGATCGTAATCGCGAACAGATGGTCGACCGGATACACCCAGACCGAGCCGGCGCCGAGCGCAGGATCGAGCTCGTAGCGGACGCCGCCGCCCGGTTCGCAATCTTTCGCAAGGGAGAAGCCTATTTTGGACAGATAGGGCAAGTACAAGGAATCGAGTATGCTTTTCAACGATTGTCCCTCCTCCGATTACCGCGACAAAACGGAAAGCTTCCGCTTCATGACGAAAGGAATGCGAAGCTATTGAGACCTGCCTTCGTTTAATTGATAATGATTATCATTTCCGGCTGGCTATGAGTGAAATTGTAGCCAACTTCGGAGAAGAAATCAATTATGGAATCAGCGGAGGGAAAGAAGATGAAACGAGTTGCGGTTACAATTTTGTTAAGCGGTCTGTTGGCGGTAACGGCTTGCGGCCAAACGCGGCAGGCCGTCGGTGAAGATGAAGTCAGAACGGTCGACAGCGGGCGAGGCCGGAGTATCGAGATTCCGGCAGAGCCGCGCCGGATCGTCGATCTGTCGGGCTCGACGGAGGAACTGCTGGTGCTGGGCGTCAATCCGGCGGCATCGGCCAATGCCGATTACGGCGATCCCAAGCAGTTTTCGCCGACGATCAAGGAGCGGTTAAGCGCCGACACGGTCAATCTCGGATGGTATGGAATGCCGATCGACCTGGAGGTCGTCGCGTCCGTCAAGCCGGATCTGATTCTGCTGGGCAAGCTGTTCAACGAAGAGTTGTACGAACAGCTGTCCAAGATCGCCCCGACCGTCCAAGTGCCGCATCCTTATTACGAGTGGCGGGAGCGACTGGTTTTCCTGGCGGGGCTTTTCGGAGAAGAGGACAAGGAGCGGAAGTGGCTTGCCGAGTACGACCAAAAAGCGGAGGAATGGAAGAGCAAGCTGCAACCGGCCGTTCGCGACGAAACCTTCGCGGTGATCGAAACCTACCCCGGCAATATCGTTATCTACTCCTTGTCGGGCGTGGCCGAGATCGTCTACCGGGACATGGGGCTGAAGCCGGCGGAAGGCATTCCGGAGCCCGAACCGTGGGGAGGGCTGGAGACCAGCCTCGAAGCGTTGACGTCCGTTGACCCCGACCATTTGATTTTCCTGGAAAACAGCGAGAACAAAATGGAGGACAGCCCGGTATGGAGCAGCATCAGCGCGGTGAAGAAGGGCAACGTGTACAAGATTACGAACGTCGACAACTACAACTACGCCTTCACGGCGCTTGGCCGCATGGAGCTGCTCGATCGCATCGGAACGCTGATTATGGATAAGCAATCCTGATCGAGCCGGGTGATTAACGGATGAACGCCAAATCGGAAGTGTCGGGATTGCTGCAAATCGCCGGAGAGAAGAAGGGACTGCTGATCGCGGCAAGCGTCTTCTCCGTTGTGTCCAGCCTGCTGCAGATCGCTCCGTTCGCGGCGGTGTACGTCATTGTCGAGGAACTGTTGAAGCATGCGGGGAACCCGGCCAGCTTGGACAAGGAACTTCTCCTGCAAGGGGGAGTTGCCGCGCTGGTTGCTCTGGCCGCGGCGCTGGCCGCCATGTACGTCAGCGTCATGTGTTCGCATATTGCCGCCTTCGATATTTTGTATCGGCTCCGCGTGCGGCTGGCCGAACATGTCGCCAAAGTGCCGATGGGTTACCATACGACAACGGCAACCGGAGAATTGAAAAAAATCATCGAAGTCAGCGTTGAGAAAATCGAGAAGTTCATCGCGCACCAGCTGCCCGACATCGTCAGCGCGGTCGCGGTCCCGCTGCTGTTCGTCGGCGGCCTGATCTGGCTGGACTGGAGGCTGGCTCTTGCGCTGCTCGTTCCGATCGGCTTCGGTTTCTGGCTGCAGGCGCGGATGTTCGGCAGCGAAGGCGGACGCCGGGCGTACCGGGAGTTCCAGTATGCGACGGAGGAGATGAACGCGACGGGCATCGAATACGTTCGGGGAATGCCCGCGGTCAAAGTGTTCGGCGTGAAGGCGGACGACTTTCTCACGTTCAGGTCGGCCGTTAATCGCTATCGCGACCTTTCGATCCGCATTACGGATCTGTACAAAACGCCGTACAGCGTCTTTTTCGTGCTGACCAGTTCGCTGTTTACGTTCGCGGCGCCTGTAGGCGTCGCTCTGGCGAGCGGCGGCGCGGATAGCCGTGCGTTCGCTGTGACGTTTATTCTGTTCTTGATCGTAACGCCAAGCTTGTCTGCGCCGCTGCTGAAGCTGATGTATGCGGGAGGCGCGATGAGGGAGATCGTGGAGGGCAACAAGCGGATTGCCGCCGTTCTGGCGGAAGCGCCCGTCGAGGAGCCTCTTCGCCCCCTTGCGCCCGTCTCGTACGAGATCTCATTCGAACGGGTGTCGTTTTCATACGACAACATGGAGAGCAAGGATTACAAACCGGCGTTGAGAGCAATCGATTTCGTCGCCAAGCAGGGAGAAACGACTGCGCTCGTCGGCCCTTCGGGCGGCGGCAAGTCGACGATCGCGAATTTGCTTCTGCGCTTCTGGGACGTGCAGGAAGGCGTCATTAAAATCGGGGGCGTTCCGATTCGCGACATCGGCACGGAGAAGCTGATGGAGACGGTGTCCTTCGTGTTTCAGGATGTGCATCTGTTCTATGACACGATCGAGGAGAATATCCGGATGGGCAATGCCGCCGCGTCGAGGAAGGATGTAGAGGCCGCGGCGAAGGCGGCCTGCTGCCACGGCTTCATCGAGAAGCTGCCCGGCGGCTACGATACGAAAATCGGCGAAGGCGGAACGTATTTGTCCGGAGGGGAGGTGCAGCGGATCGCCATTGCCCGGGCGCTGCTGAAGAACGCCCCGATTCTCGTGCTCGACGAAGCGACCGCCTACGCGGATGCGGAGAACGAGAGCAACATTCGAAAGGGGCTGGCCGAGCTGGCGATAGGAAAAACGGTGCTGATTATCGCTCATCGGCTATCTGCCGTTCGGAACGCGGAGCAGATTCTCGTCGTCAAGCAGGGAGAAGTCGCGGAACGGGGAACGCATGAGGAGCTGCGGAAGCGGAACGGGCTGTACGAGCAGATGTGGCTGGCCCATACGAGCGCGGCTTCCTGGAGACTGGGAAGGACGGGAGCGCCGATTGCCGCCGGCACCGCCGCGAGGGAGGGGAGCGGGCAATGAATCGTTACTTCTATAATATATCGGGCGGCCATGTCCGCAGCTTGCTGCCCGCCGCCTTCGCCGCGCTGCTGGACGGAATCGCGAAGGTCGTTCCCGCGGCGCTGCTGGTCGATCTGTTCCATACGGTTTATCGCGCTTTTGCCGAGCCGGAAGCGGGACTCGATACCGGGAGGCTGTGGGCCGCGTGCGCCGCTCTGATCGCTTGGCTGTTCGTATCGTACGCGGCGTATGGAAGGCTCTACGACAAGTCGTACAAGACGGCCTACCGCTTGGCGGCGTCCGGCAGGCTGAAGCTGGCCGAGCATCTGCGCCATCTGTCGCTGGGGTATTTCGGCAGGCGCGATCCGGCCGACACGACGAACCTGCTGCTGAGCGACTACGGCCAGGTCGAGCATACGGTGTCCCACAACGTGCCGCAACTGATCAGCGGGATCGTGCTGCCGCTGCTGGCGTTGGCGGGGCTTGCCTTCGCCGATTGGAGGATGTCGCTGGCGATGTTCGCCGCCGTGCCGCTCGGGCTGCTGCTGCTCTGGCTGACGGATTCGGTGCAGGCGCGGTTAAGCGAACGCCATGTCCGGGCCAAAAACGAGGCCGCGAGCCGTCTCCAGGAATACTTGGGCGGCATTCGCGAAATTAAAGCCCATCGTATGGGCGGAGAGCGCTTCGAGCGGCTGAGGCTTTCCTTCGAGCGGCTGAAGCGGGCCTCGATTCGGCTGGAAGGCCGGATGGGGCCGCTCATTATGGGCGCGATGCTGCTGACCCGCTCGGAACGATATGAACATGATCGGGGAGATGGCTCATCACGGGCCTGAGAATTTATTTATTGCGATCATGACGCTGGCCGGTTCCTTCGCGCTGATGCTGGCGATCAAGGACGCGGACCGTATCGTCGTCGTGACCGAGGAAGGCATCACCGAGCAGGGTCGCCATCGCGAACTGGTCGCCGCGGGAGGCGTATACAGCCGCTTGCACCAGGCGCAATTCGGGCAGCTGGCGTAACGCCGCTCGACGAAACCGCAAAAAAACGTCAGGACAAAACGCTGTCCTGACGTTTTTATATTATCCGATCATGCCGTAGCCGAAGCCTCGCACCGTCTGGATGAGATCGCCGGAACCGGACGAAGCGGCGTTCATTTTTTCCCGCAGGCGCTTGATGTGGGTGTCCACCGTTCGGGAGTCGTTCTGGAAGGCGTATTTCCACACCGCTCTGATCAGCTGATCGCGGGAGAAAGGTTTGCCGAAGTTGGCGGCCATGTAGTAGAGCAGTTCGAACTCCCTGACGGTCAGCTCCAGTCTGGCTCCGTCCACCGCGACTCTTCGCGTGCTGGGGTCCATTCCGAGACGGGGGAGGGAGATCGGGCTGACAGGTCCCGCTTTGGGCAGGCGATGGCCCTGCGCCGACGTACGGTACAAAATTCCGCTGATGCGATGGACGACCTCGCGCGGGCTAAACGGCTTGGCCACAAAATCGTCCGCTCCTGCCCGGAAACCGCCGATTACGTCCTGCTCGCTCTCCTTCCCGGATACGAAGACGACCGGCGTGTTGCTCCCGCTTTTGATAATATGACACAGTTCCAGCCCGTTGATGCCGGGCAACTGGATGTCGAGCACGACCAGATCGAAGCTTCTGCTCGAGAGACGGCGCAGGGCGTTTAAGCCGTGCGACTCCTCCAGAACGCTGAAGCCCTCTTGTTTCAGGTAGCGGCCTAACGTACTTCTCGTATGTCTTTCCTCGTCGACGATCAATATTTGCGCGGTGGACATCGACTTGCCTCCTTATCGTTCGCTTACGCGGACCGCCGGCCAGCAAGTCAAGTCGCACGATGAAGGCTTTTCTGGCCTGCGCGCTCGTTTGCGTCTTCTCGACAGTCCCAGTTCACTGGACAATAGATAATGATAATCATTATCAATTATAATCGAAAAAATCGTTGAACTCAAGGAGGCTTGTACAAGCGGCAGCGGGCGAGTGGCTGGAAAATATTATCGTAACGAGCCGTGACTTGCGTCAGATCATGCGGAATAATCATTTGCATACCTGTTCCGATTCCACTATAATTTAATTGATAATGATTATCATTGATAATAAACGGGATAAGGAGGCGATGTACCGTCATGAGAAGAGCCGTATCGCGTGACACGATCGAAGCCACTATCATTTATATGAAAGGCCACTTGCAGGAGAAGATCACGAGGGACCAACTGGCCGCGCTGGCCGGTCTGACTCCGGAGCATTATTCGCGGGTATTCAAGAAGTATACGGGGCGTTCTCCTTTCGAATATATGATGGGTCTGCGCGTTGAGCGCGCGCTGGAGCTGCTGCAGATCTCTCCGATCAAGGTCAAGGAGGTGGCCAGGCGGGTGGGCGTAGACGATCCCTATTATTTCAGCCGCATGTTCAAGCGGATGACCGGCGCGGCCCCGTCGGACCGCAAAGGCAAGAAGGCGCTTGGCCAGTCGCCCCTGACCGAACTCGGCTGAAGCCGATCGTCGACCCGCGTTCCCCGATCCGTCAATCGCCGCCCTCCGGATTCCGCATCCGGCAGGGCGGCGATTGTTCGTTTCGGAACAAGGAGCCAATGGAAGCCGCTTCGCCGTCAGTAGAGCTGACCGTCGAGGGAGAGCGGGTCGTTGAATGGAAACCGGCAACTGCGAATCGATCTTCTCTCCCGGACGAATTGAGAGATGTCTGACTTTCGTTGAGTAGCAGACATAGTATTTTTCATCTTTTCGGGTTTTGTCTTCATCATGCCAGAAATGATAATCATTATTAATTAGATAGGTGTTACCGCTTGTCCGCAACGCCCCTTGTATTGTATAATCGACAGGGAACAAACGTTCGTTGCGAGAGGGGGATACCGGTGACCGAGAGATGCGGTTGGGTAAACGAGGATCCGCTGTACGTCGAGTATCACGATAAGGAGTGGGGAGTACCCGTTCACGACGACCGGAAGCTGTTCGAAATGATCACCCTGGAGGGAGCGCAGGCGGGGTTGAGCTGGTACACCGTGCTGAAGAAGCGCGAGGCGTACAGGCAAGCGTTCGACGGCTTCAACTTCGAGAAGGTTGCGGCGTATGACGAGTCGAAGGCAGCCGAGCTGCTGCAGAACGAAGGACTTATTCGCAACCGGCTGAAGATCGCCTCGACGATCGGCAACGCACAGGCGTTCATGCGCGTACGAGAGGAGTTCGGCAGCTTCGATCGTTACATCTGGAGCTTCGTCGGCGGACAGACGATCGTCGGCCGCTGGCGGGAGCTGAAGCATGTGCCGGCGCGAACCGGCATTTCCGACGCGATGAGCAAGGATCTGCGGAAGCGCGGCTTCAAATTCGTCGGCAGCACGATCTGCTATGCCTTCATGCAGGCGACGGGTATGGTGAACGATCATGTAATGAGCTGCTTTTGCTATAGAAAGGCCAGATAGAACCGCATTGGGTCGATATCGAAGGCATGTGCCGAAGAACAATTGGCAACAGAGCCGCTTGCGGTGAGCTTGTTCGTCTGCAAGCCCGGCGTGAAAGGTCTGCCCGCGAGCGAATTTTCGTATTTGGGATTTCGGGGACGTTAACCGGAAAGGAGGGTTCGCGGTATGGCGAGATCGGATGAAGGGCAGGCCGTTGGGTTGCCGCCCGCGGTATGCTTAACCGAATTGATCTGCGTCATGGACGGGACGTCTACCGAAGGGCGGCCTTCGATCCCGCGTCCCGGGGTTCATTCGCTGTTCGTTGCGACGGAAGGCCAAGGGACGTTAAACGTCGACGGAGAACCTTTCGCGGTCGCTCGGAGCAAATGCCTGATTGTGCCCCCTCATCGATCGCTTCGGATCATGAGCGAGGGGATGTCGCCCCTGGGCTTGTACCGGTTGGATTTCTGGGTCGAGCGGGACGAGGATGGTTTTTTCGGAAGGATAATAGAAGCGACCTTCGAACCTTTTGCCCCGTTGAACGATTGGCTGCAATCGCTGAATTGGAAACGGGAGCACGGTTTGGTCTCGGACCGGCTGGACGCCTTCCAGGAACATATCCGGTTTCAGCAGACGTTGTATGAGATCTTGAGCCGTTCGAAGGCGGATGCTCGCGATTCGGATGCTCGCGGAGTCGTTGAACGTACGATCCGGCATTTAAACGAACGCTTCCACGAACCGGTCACCGTTGAACAGCTCGCGCGAATGGCCAATATGAGCAGGCGCTGGTACGGCGCTTTATTCAAAGAGATAACGGGTCAAAATCCGATCGATTATTTGACCGAGCTTCGCATCCGCCGGGCGAAGGAGCTGCTTCCTCTTCATCCGGGCAGTCTTTACGAGGTCGCCCGTCTTGTCGGCTTCCAGGACGAGCATTATTTCAGCCGCCGGTTTAAGCAAACCGTCGGGATGTCTCCGCGAGGGTATGTTCGGAATCGGCGTTATGTGGGCATTGCCGTGACCTATCCGGAGCTTCTGTATTCGCTTGGCGTTACGCCGGTCGCCGTCCCTAAGTTCGCCGGCGGCATTCCCGCATATTTGGAGGGGCCGTTCAAGGACTTGCCGAGGCTTGAGGATGAGAGAACTCCAGATTACGAGAGAATTCGTTGGGCCAAGCCCGATTTGATCCTAGCTCCCGCCTGGAAGGATCAACGGCATTATGAGGAGCTTTCCCGGATCGCTCCGACCGTTCTGCTGCCGGAGAGGGAGGATTGGCGGGATGAACTAAGGGATATGGGGGATTTGCTGGGAAGAAGAAAAGAAGCCGAAAAGATCATTCGGAAATATGAGGCAAAAGTGGCCGGCGCGCGACAAAAACTGCGCGTAATGGTTGGCGACGAGACCGTGATGTATACAAGGTTGACAAGAGAAGGTATCGTCGTTTTCGGCGAGCATTCGAGCCGGGGAAAAATGATTCATCGCGAGTTGGGGCTGAAACCGGCCCATTCCATTCAGAACGCAAGGCCGGGTATGCTCATGACCCCGGAATCGCTGTCGGCCGTAGATGCCGATCATATTTTTCTTCATCTGGATCGACAAGACGCGGTCGTTCGAAAACGATACGATCGGTGGTTAAAGAGTATCTGGCAGAACGAGACAAACGCGGCGAAAAAGCAAGTCTATCTCGTGGACGATAAGGTGTGGTACAATTTTTCGTTTTCGCCTCTCTCGACCAATTGCGCCATCGACGATATCGTCTGCAGACTGGAGAAGCGTTCTCGACAGGTATGAAACGCGTTATCGATGTTTGAGTTGTTCGACATCGGCTTCAAGCTGAAATTGCCGGCGGTTTAAGATCTCGATGGAATATTCATGGCGATTAAGGGTCGTCTTGACTTCATTGAATCGATCAGTGATTTCATTGCGGATGCCTGTCTGCCCGGCTTTCAGGACTTGAAGGTCTGTACGGGTTTCTTCACGGAATTCGCGCAATTCGTCCCGCAGCGATTTCTGCTCCGATTCGATGCCTTCGAACCGCCGATCGACGTGGTCGAAACGCCGGTTCACGTCTTGTTTGAAAGATGCCTGCTCCGATTCGATGCCTTCGAACCGCCGATCGACGTGGTCGAAACGCCGGTTCACGTCTTGTTTGAAAGATGCTTGCTCCGACTCGATGCCTTCGAACCGCCGATCGACGTGGTCGAAACGCCGGCTTACGTCTTGTTTGAAAGATGCCTGCTCCGATTCGATGCGGTCAAGACGCTGATTAACCGTTTGGATTTCGCTCAAAATCTGATTCAGAATTTGTTCGCTCATGAACGGCTTCCTTTCTGCACGGAGTATATCTTATTATACCATAGCACAAAGTGAAAAGAAACGTGTGTTCGTATATCTTGAGCCAATGGAACAGCTGAATTTCGAATGAAAATTCATCACGTCTAGCGCCAACGGCTTCGGCCCGATTAATCGCACTTCCCAAATGTACAAATTTTCGTTCCGTATCCTCCATACAACAATTTCATTGAGTTATTTATAATGAGAATGATTATTATTGTCGAATGAAGATGGAGGAATACACAGAATGTCACGAACAAGCAGAATCATTGCAGGTTGGGCAGCGGGGATATTTTTGTTATTGGGTGCCGCTTGCGGTACGAGCAATCCGTCTTCGTCTCCGGTTTCGCCGGGAGGAGCGGAGGCAACGGGAGAAAACGTGAAGGCGACGTCGGAGAATGCTGCGTCTGCCTTACCGCCGCGTACCTTCAAGAGCATCAAAGGAGATATCGAGGTCCCTGCGGAGCCTGGCAGGGTGATCGGAACGACGGTGACTTACCCGGAATTCTTGTACGCGCTGGGCGTCATTCCCGTTGCGGCGGAAAGTTATCACGAGCAATTCCCGTCCTATTTCCAAGGGGCGTTCAAGGACGTATTGAAGCTGGGGAACGTCGACAGTCCGAACTTCGAAGCGATGTTGGCCGCGGATCCGGATCTCATTTTATCCCCGGCGTGGCGGGACGAGAACAGCTACGACCAATTGGCGAAAATCGCTCCGACGGTGCTGCTGCCGGACCGGGACGATTGGCGAGACGAGCTTCGGGATATTGGGGAGGCGCTTGGCAGAACGGATCAAGCCGATCAGGTAATCCGGGAATACGAGCGCAAAACGGCGGAGGCCAAAGAAAAGCTTCACGCGTTGATTGGCGACGAAACGGTCAGCTATATGCGGATCATTCCTAAGGGAACCTTTATGATAGGCGAACAATCGAGCAGGGGAAAAATCATTCACGGCGAATTGGGCTTAAAGCCGGTAGCGGCGTTTCCGCAGAATGAGGGCGTTCTCGCGATCTCTTTGGAGATGCTGCCGGAATACAACCCGGATCATATTATTCTCCAAGTAGACAGCGGCAACGAGGCTGCGGCAGCGAAGCAAGCCTACGAAGAAATGTCCGGCAGCGCGATATGGAAAAGTCTCAACGCGGTCAAAAACGGACGAGTATACCTTGTGGATGATCAAGAGTGGTTCAACTTCGGCTTCTCTCCCGTAGCGAACGCCTTTGTCATCGATGAAATCGTAGACGTATTTGAGAAGCACAATTCCTAGGACGGGGTCGATTATCGATGTATGAGCCTTTAGCCCAATCCGTGCGGGAGAGAAGAACGATCAGGCAATTCCGCCGGGACCCGATTCCGGACGAGGTGCTGCTCAAATTGCTGAATGATGCAGTGTATGCGCCGTATCATTCCGTCAAGGAGCCGTGGCGATTTATCCTTTTTTCTGAAGATGGACGGAAAAAGTTTGCCCGCGCCGTTCTCAAGACCTACACTCGGCAGGAGCTCGAGGAGTACGGCGAGAAGGCGGAGAAGGACTATTGCGAGAACGCGAACGCGCATCTGATCGTCGTCGTCAAGGAAGAGCCGCGGCCGAGAGAAGCCGAGGAAGCTCTATTGGCATGCGCGGCGTTTATACAGAACTTTCAGTTGCTGGCGTGGATGGAAGGGATCGGAGTCGTCTGGAAAACTAACGAATACAATTGGGATCCAAAATTTCGCCAAGAAGTCGGAGTGAAGTCCGGAGAGAAGGTGGCCGGAACGCTTCATCTTGGGTATTATTATCCCGACAAGAACCGAAACCCCGGCCGCGGCGGCGGGCGGAG
>NZ_JBEPYQ010000149.1:0-11316 GCF_041641335.1 Cohnella sp.
TGGTTGTAGAGATTTTATCTGCAAGCACGGGACGCCGGGACAAGACGATCAAAAAGAACGGCTACGAGAAATTCGGCGTGCGCGAATATTGGCTGGTCGATCCCGTTCACCGGTTCGTAGAGCAGTTCGTTCTCATGGACGGGAAGTACGCAGCGGTGGCGACGCTGACGGAAGAGCAGACGCTGACCTCGCCGACCGTGCCTTGCCTAAACTTAAATCTGGGAGACATCTTGCGGGAGGACGAGGGGAACGACGAAAGCGAAGCCAAGGACAAGCAGGGGAAAGTCAAGGAGACCCCGGAAAACTATCTGATTGACGAGAGGTATGAGATTATCGAAGGAGTGCGGTATGATTTCCTGTCGTCTCCAATATACGTGCATCAGCGGGTACTGGCGAAACTCCATCTCGCTTTTCATAATGACTGTGCGGCGGACGGAGAGGTGCTGTTCGCACCTCTTGATGTCCATTTCGACGAGAACAACATTTTTCAGCCGGACTTGATTTATATTGCCAACGCGAATCGCGGCATTATCCGGGACGGATATATCTACGGCGCGCCCGATCTGGTTGTAGAGATTTTATCTGCAAGCACGGGACGCCGGGACAAGACGATCAAAAAGAACGGCTACGAGAAATTCGGCGTGCGCGAATATTGGCTGGTCGATCCCGTTCACCGGTTCGTAGAGCAGTTTGTTCTTCTGGACGGGAAATATGCGGCGGTAGCGACGCTGACGGAGGAGCAAACGCTGACCTCGCCGACCGTGCCTTGCCTCCGCTTAAAGCTGGATGGGATTTTTCCCCCGGAAGATCAACCGATTTGACGAACCTGTCCGACCAACCGGGGGGCTTCATGGTTCCCGTCGCGTTTCATCTCCTGTTCATGCTCGCTGCGGGTCCGATCCGGTTCCTGATCTACTGCCGGATGGAGGCGGCCAAGAGATACTTGAATACGACGGATCTGCTCGTCAAGCAGATCGCGGAGCTGGTCGGCTATCATAGCGAACCGTCGTTCTACGATATTTCCTGAAGGAGGAAGGCAATACCCCAGGGGAGTTCAGGAGGAGAAGCCGATCGTAATCTGCACGATTTCCGAGCGGCTGCCCAAGCGAATCGGAGGTCCCCAGAAGCCATAGCCGGACGTGACGATGGAATGGAAGCTTCCCTTCTGCATGTGGCCCCAATCGTTCTCGTACAGCGCCTTGGTGATCAGGTGGGCCGGAGCGATCTGACCGCGGTGCGTATGGCCGGATACCATTAGGTCGACGCCGTTGTCCGCCGCGATATCCAACCCGTAAGGTTGATGGTCCAGCAGGACGATCGGGCTGTCGCGCGGAATGTCGGCCATGAGCGTCTCCAGCGCGGCGCGGTCGCTCTCGGTCTTGTCCTTGCGGCCGATCAGCGTCAGCTTGCCTCCCAGCGACAAAGCCTCGTCGTACAGAACGTCCATCCCGCTCCGCTCAAGGGCGTCTATCAGCTCTTCCATCCTGCCCTTGTATTTGTCGTGGTTGCCCAGCGAGGCGTACACGCCGTAGGTCGCCTGCACGCCGGAGATGATCTCGCCGATGCCCTTGTCGAGATAGACGTCGAGATTGTCGTCGATAATATCCCCCGGATACAGCACGAGATCGGGCTTCAGCGCGTTGATCTCCTCCACCATGCGCTTGGCGTGCGCTTTGCCGGAGAGCAGGCCGAAGTGCATGTCCGCCGCCATGACGACGTTCAGCTCCCGGAGATCGCCCGCCTGCTTGTCGATGCAAATCTCATAGCTGCGGACGACCGGGCTGTATGCGTTAATCGTTCCGTAGGAAAGCAGTGACGCGAGAATCAGCAAAGTGACAGAGCCGGCCCACTTCTGCAAGCGATGCCGCGGCAGGCTTGTCAGCCGGAACAGCCACAAGCAGAGATGGACGATCGGCAGCAGCATAAGCAGCAGCGAGAACGCGGCCAGCCAGTAAGAGCCCAATATGCTTATGGCGGGAACGCTGCCGACGAAGCGGCCAAGAATGAACGACGAAGCGAGGAAGACGAGAGCGACGACGTACAGCCACTTGAAGCGGGCCGAGACCATCGGCTTCATCCATTTCCAGCCGCTCCAGCCGATATAGAAGACGAGAACGCCGTATAAAGCCAGAAACAATAGTCCAATCAAGATAAACATAGGCAGCTCCTTCATGTTGAATTAACAAAAATTTTATCATATTCACCCTGGAAATGAACAATTGTATAACTTTTTCCTCCTATTTCCGGGCGAATCTGTGTTATGATATATCCTAGGAATTTACAAATGGGAGCGTATACATGGAGCATTTAATCGGACGAAGAGTGCTAGCTGACGTAATTAACAATTATGGCGTAACGATTATCCCTGCCCAGACGGTGCTGAACTATGAATCCGTCAAGCTTCTGTACAACCACAAGATCGACGAATTTACGCTCTCGCTCGACCAGCCCCCCGAATCGCAGGGGAACGGGGCGCGCAACCGCAAGATGCTTAAGCAGACGGTAAGCCGGTCGAAGGAGCTGTTCGCTTCCGTAGCCGGCTCAGGCCGCATACCGCTCGCCGACATCCGCCGGGAAATCCTGCCGGCGATTCGCGATCTGTCCGGCAACTCGGACTTGTTCGATCTGTTCGAGCTCGTCAAGGCGAAGGACGACTATACGT
Source organism: Cohnella sp. (assembly GCF_041641335.1). NCBI lineage: Bacteria > Bacillati > Bacillota > Bacilli > Caryophanales > Paenibacillaceae > Cohnella > Cohnella sp. The sequence goes on from NZ_JBEPYQ010000149.1 coordinate 2,663, forward strand.
ATGAGCATAATATCGGCGTCGGCATCCTGGCGACGTTGATCGGCAGCTGGATGAACTTGAGCGAGGACGAGCTGGCCATCCTCTCTCTGGCGGCTACGCTGCACGATATCGGCAAAGTCAACGTCCCGGAATCGATCCTGAACAAACCGGGCCCGCTCACAGACGAAGAGTTCGAGACCGTGAAGCAGCATACCGTGCACGGGTACGAGCTGCTCAAGAACGCCGAAGGGCTCCACCCTCGGGTGGCGCTCGTCGCGCTGCAGCACCATGAACGCGAAGACGGCCGGGGATACCCGCACGGTTTGGACAAGAGCCGGATCGATCCGTTCAGCGCGATCGTGGCCGTCGCCGACATTTTCCATGCGATGTCCTCCAAGCGGCCTTACCGCGAATCGACGCCTTTCCACGAGATCGTCAGCCAGATGAGGCAAGGGAAGTTCGGCGAGCTGAATCCGCAGATCGTATCGCTGTTCCTGGACAACCTGATGAAGAAGCTGCTCGGCAGACACGTCGTTCTTACGGACGGCAGAGCCGCCGAAGTCGTCTATTTGAACCCTCATAATATGGAATCCCCGCTCGTGAAGGCGGGCGAGCAATTTATCGACCTGGCCAAAGAGAGGAATGTCCAGATTCGGGAGATTGCATTGGTATAAGAAGAAAGTCAAATAAATCGCGTACGAGATCAAAATACCGTCAAAGGATGACGGTATTTTTTTTATATAATGACACCATACAGAGGATGACGAGCCGATAGACTTCTCTATTAAAGGTTCTAATGTATTCAGATTTTCAAAGTCGAGGTGTTCAACATGACTCAACCCGCCGCGGTTCCCGAAGCCGTCAAGCCGGCCCGCCGCCGATTATCGCTATCCGCCGGAGAGACGTTGGCCGGATTCCTGTTCGTGAGCCCGATGCTGATCGGAGTGACCGTGCTCGTCCTGCTGCCGATTCTGGCGGCGCTCGCTCTCAGTCTCGCCGATTGGAATTTCGTGCAGGGCTGGGACGGCATCAAGTGGATCGGATTCGAAAACTTCCGCAAGCTGTGGGACGATCCGGCGTTTATTCGCTCGATTCGCAACAACTTTTTGTTTCTGCTCGCGGTGCCCGTCTACATGCTGATCTCGATGGTATTGGCCGTGCTGATCGACAGGTACGTCTACTGGAAGGGCTTTTTCAAGGTCGCCTACTTCATGCCCTACATTTCCAACATCGTTGCGGTCGCCGTCGTCTGGCAGGTGCTGTTCCATCCTTCGTACGGTCCGATCAACGAGATGCTGCAGGCGATCGGCATCGCCAATCCGCCGAAATGGATCGCCGATCCGAAGTTCGCGCTGTACTCCATCATGATGATCACGGTATGGATTTCGATCGGGTTCAATCTGATTATTTACATTGCCGGTCTGCAGTCGATTCCCCGGGACCTGTACGAGGCGGCTGACATCGACGGAGCGAGCGCCCTGGTGAAGTTCGCGCGAATTACGTTCCCGCTGCTGTCCCCGACGTCCTTTTTCCTGCTCGTCACCGGCATTATTTCTTCCTTTAAAGTGTTCGATATTATCGCGGTCATGACGCAGGGCGGGCCGATCGGCTCGACGAGCTTGATGGTCTGGTATTTGTACGATCAAGCGTTCAACAACCTGAAGATCGGATACGCTTCCTCGGTCTCCGTCGTCCTGTTCCTGTTCGTATTCCTGATTACGGCGGGGCAGTGGATCGCGCAGAAAAAATGGGTCAACTATTGATTGGGAGATGAAACGCCATGGCAACCTTGCATCGACTGGAATGGCGCAAAGCCGTTACGACCGCCATCCTGTTCGCCGTCAGTCTATTGTTCCTGCTGCCGTTCCTGTGGATGCTGACGACCTCTTTCAAGCTGGAGAAAGACGTGTTCGTCTATCCGATCGAATGGATACCGAAGCAGTGGAACGCGATCGCCAATTACAAAGAAGTGTGGTTCGGCCGATATCCTTTCTATATCTATTACTGGAACTCGATCAAGGTCAGCGTCATTACGGTGCTCGTCTCTTGCACGACCTCCAGCCTTGCGGCCTATGGCTTCTCCAAGGTGCGGTTCAAAGCGGGCAAGTGGCTGTTCCTGATCGTGCTGGCGACCTACATGGTTCCGAGCCAGGCGATTCTCGTTCCGCAATTTATTCTGTACCGCAATATCGGCCTGTTCGACAGCCACTTCGGCCTTATACTGCTCAGCAGCTTCAGCGTGCTCGGCACGTTTATGCTCCGGCAATTTTTCATGGGGGTCAATCAGGAGTATATCGAGTCGGCGAAGATCGACGGGGCCGGCCATCTGCGGACGTTCTGGTCGATCGCGTTTCCGCTCGTGAAGCCGGCGGTGGCCACCTATGCGATTCTGCGTTTTATCTGGACGTGGAACGATTACCAGAACCCGCTGATCTTCCTGCGAACCGACGGCCTGTACACGATTCCGCTGGCGATGCAGAAGTTCACGTCCATGAGCGGCGAGTTCTATTCGCTTATTATGGCGGGCGCCGTTTCGGCCATCGTGCCGCTTCTAATCGTCTTTATTATGGGGCAGAAGAGCGTCATTGAGGGCATCGCGCTGGGCGGGGTGAAAGGCTAACTGATCAAAAATATTACATTATAGGTAAATATAGTTACATTTGATTCGGAAAGACGCCTTTATAATGTGGATTGTCAACACCAGATTACTTATCCAATAGGAGGGTGTCACGATGAGAAAACAGAAGTGGTTGTACGGTATGGCAACGGGCGTCATGCTTGCGGGACTGCTTGCGGGCTGCGGAAGCAATAAAAACAACGAGACGGCGAGCCCGAGCGCAAGTCCGAGCGCTTCCGCTCCATCCGCATCGGCTTCGGAGCCGGCGTCCGAGCCGGCCAAAAACGTAAAGCTGCGGCTGTACACGTTCGGACCCGAGTCGACGTACAATTGGTCTCAGACGTTGAAGGCTTACGAGGAAGCGAATCCGGGCACTAAAGTCGAAGTCGTCGTATTGAGCGATAAGGGCGACACGCAGGAGGCCATGAAGAAGCTGGATCTGGCGTTCGCCTCCAAAGAGGAGATCGACGTGCTCATGTTCAGCGATCCCGCCGGATACGCGCAGCGGGTCTCGCTCGGCATGGCGGAGCCGCTGGACGATTTCATCGCCGCCAACGGGGGATACAAAGTATCGGAGGAATACAAGGTCGATACGACGCTGAACGGCAAAGTGTATGCGCTGCCAGGCAAGTTTAATCCGTGGTACGTGCTGCTGAACAAGGATCATCTCGACGAAGCGGGATTGGCCGTGCCGACCGATTGGACCTGGGACGACTATGCGAGCTACGCGAAGCAGTTGACGAAGGGCGAGGGCAATTCGAAGCGTTACGGCACCTATTTCCACGGACCGCAGGGCGGCGGCTGGATGGAGTTCCTCAAGCTGAAGATGATGAACCAGCCGACCAACTCGGACTTCCTGAAAGCCGACGGCTCCTCCAATCTGGACGATCCGAACTTCAGGGCGACGCTGGAGCTGCGAGTGAAGATGGAGCAGGAAGACAAAGCCTCCGTTCCGTATTCGGACATCATCTCCCAGAAGCTGGCGTACCGGAATCAATTCTTTAACCAATCCGCCAGCATGCTGACGATCGGAAGCTGGATGAACACGGAGATCGGCGGCACCGAGAGCCTGCCGTTAACGTTTAACGTAGCGGTCGCGCCGTTCCCGAAAAACCATGCGGGCGACCCGATCGGCTACGCTCCGGTGACGACGGATTACACGGCGGTGTCTTCCATCTCCAAGAACAAGGAAGAAGCTTACAAGTTCGTGCGCTGGTACACGACGGAAGGACAATTGGTGCAGGCGAAGAACGTGCCGTCCTGGAGCAAGGTATCCAACGATCAGTTGACGCCGATCATCGATTCGATTTTGGCGGGAACGGCGAATCCCGGGCTGGTCGACAAAAACTCGCTGATCCAGACGCTGCTGGTGTCCAAAGCTTCGGAGATGATTCCGGCCGCTTCCTATCAAGCCGAAGTCTACAAGGCCGTTAACGAGGAATACGAGAAGCTCATTCTCGGGCAGCAGGATATCGACGCGACGGTGACGAATAGCCAGGAGCGCGCGCAGCAAATTATCGAAGCGAACAAAAAGTAACGTGCTATACTGAGATTAAGGGGACAGCCCAGTCGCTGTCTCCCTTTGTTATAGAGGTCGTCCTGCAAGCCTGCAATCGAACTTGGCGACCGGGCTTATAGATGGAGGAATGCGGCATGCTGCGATTGGACAAATGGTTCGGATTGCGGTCGATACGTCATAAGCTGATGATTGCCGCAATCGCTTGCATTTTGATTCCAGCGGTACTGACTCAGTTCATCTACACCTCCCTGACCAAGGACGCCGTACAGCGCCAGGCGGTATCCAACGCTCAGGATTCCTTGCTGCTGGCGGAAAGCTCGGTGTCGAACCTGCTGGTCAGCATGTTGAACATGGCGAACTACGTTCAGACGAACGCGGACATGACCAGCTATTTCAAGCTGGTCGTCTCGGGCAACGCCCAGAGCCGCGATGCTTATTTGAATTTTACGGATCAGAAAAGAATTATCGAGCAGCTCGACAGCCTGACCGTCAGCGAAAAAAGCTATATTACCGTGCTGCTTACCGACGACACTTTCTTTACCAATTATTCCACGAGCGACTACAATCCGCTGCTGCTGAAGGAGGAGCCGTGGTTCGAACGGCTGGACGGCTTGAAGTGGCCGAGCTCCCATTGGATCGGAGCAAGCCCGACCGTGTTTGCCTATATGTCGGAGGAGAGCCCTTACCAGCTGTCGCTCGCCCGCACGCTGCGCAGGGACGATTCGCGTATTTACGGGTACGTCGTCATTACCGTTATGGAAAAGCAGGTGAGGCGCCTGTTCGAAAGGCTCAGCTCCGATCAAGAGATGATGCTGCTGGACGAGAAAGGCCGGATTTTGTCCAGCGGCGACGCGTCGCGAATCGGACAGACGTTCACGGAAGCCGGGGAATCGACGGGAATTCTTCATACTTCGATTCGAACGATAGACGGCGAGAAGTATTTGATTACGGAGAAGCCGTTCTCGTTCAACGATTGGCGGCTCGTATCCAAGCAGCGCTACAGCGAGGCGATCGTCGACATCAGCTCGATTTTCAACCAGGTGTTCGTCGTGCAGCTTTCCTCCCTTGCGGTATTTCTGCTTATTCTGCTCGTTCTGCTTCGTGCCTTCACGAAGCCGCTCGTGCAGCTAGGGCGAACGACTTCAAGCGTGCAGAGAGGGAATCTGAGCGTCAGATCGGGGGTTCGAGGGACGGACGAGATCGGACGCCTCGGTTTCCTGTTCGACCAGATGCTGGACCGGATTCAGGAGATGATCGCGGAAATTTCCGATACGCAGGCGCGTAAGCGCAAGGCCGAGCTGAAGATGCTGCAGGCGCAAATTCATCCGCATTTCTTGTTTAACGTTCTGAATTCCATTCGCATGAGGGTGATGCGGGGCGGGGATGCGGACAGCGCGAAAATGATCGGCTCGCTCTCGACGCTGCTGCGAATGACGATCAACAGCGACGCGGACGAGATCAGCCTGCACGAGGAGCTTGAACTGCTTACCCACTACGTGGAGCTGATGAATCTGCGTCAGAAGGAGAAAGTGGAGCTGTCGCTGGACATCGCGGCCGAGGCGATGCTCGTGCGGGTTCCGCGCTTCTTCCTGCAGCCGATCGTGGAGAACGCGCTCATTCACGGCTTCAACCAGAAGGCGGGGCGGATTCGCATCCGCGCGGAGATGGAGGAGGGCGCGCTTCGCCTCTCGGCGGAGGACGACGGCGTCGGCATGGACGAGGAAGCCGTCGCTTCGCTGAACCGCAAGCTGCGGCGCGCGATGGACGACCAGGGGGCGCAGAGGGCGGAGCCGGCGGCCGCTGCCGGAATCGGGGCCGGAACGGCCTTCTCGGGAATGGGCTTGACGAACGTGGTCGAGAGAATGACGATGCTGTGCGGAGACCGGTTCTCTATCGCGGTGGAGAGCCGCAAGGAAGCCGGAACGTTGATCCGGGTGACGATCGCTTACGAGAGGATGGATGGCCATGTATAACGTCATGCTGGTAGACGACGACTATCCCGTTCTGGAGCTGCTGTCGGAATCGATCGATTGGGAAGCCCGGGGATTTCGCCTGATCGGAGCGTTCGAGAACGGCGCGGTCGCCTGGGATCATGCGCAGTCGGAAATGCCGGACGTGCTCATTACCGACATCGGCATGCCGAAGATGAACGGGCTGGAGCTGTGCGCGAAGATCAAGGAACGGAAGCCGGATACCCGGATCGTCATTCTGTCCTGTCATAACGAGTTTTCATACGCCCAGCAGGCGATGAGGCTTAGCGTGCAGGAGTATTTGCTTAAGGAAACGCTGCAGCCCGGCGATCTCGTGCCGATGCTGGAGCGGTTCAAGGAAGATTTGGACGCCGACCGGCAGATAAGCGGGGAACGGCTGCGGCTTCATGCGCTGGCGAACGACGCCAAGGAGCTGCGCAAGGAGCAGGCGTTCAAAAACTTCATTCACCAGCCGCTGCTGTCGGCAGACGAATGGATGACGGAGGCGAACGGCTTCGGCCTGTTCACGGAAGAGACATGTTGCCTTCCCGCGATCGGCTACGTCGAGGATTACGCTCGCGCCAAGCAGCGCTTCGCCTCGGAGCAGACGCTCCGGTTCGCCGTGGCCAACGTCATAACCGAGGTGCTGACCGGGCTGGAGCTTCGGACGCTGCACGTCGCTTACAGCGAGCGGAAGCATCTGCTGCTGTTCTCGTACAAGCAGAGCCTGAAGACGAACGCGTACGACCGGGCCGCGGAGCTGTGCCGGACCGTCCAGAAGGCCGTATGGGCCGTGCTCAAAATCCGCATGTCGTTCGTGCTCGGCACGGAGTGCGGGGCGACGAGGGCGCTTAAGCGCAATTTGTACGAATTGGTCATGGACGAGGATCAGAGGTTTTATCTGGAATCCGGCGCTGTAACGAAGCAGAGAACGGAGGAGCTGTGCGAGGAGGATCTGTTCGTCCATTACGATGCCGCCAATTCCGAGCTGAGGGAAGCGTTGATCGACGGAAGGCATTCCGACGCTTGCCGGATGGCGGATGCCTGGATCGAGCGCATTATCCGGAGCAGGTATCCTCCTGCCGCGGTGAAGGATTGGGCGTTGAAGCTGGTGCTGGATTTGAAGCTGAAGCTGCGCACCTTGCAGTACGTCCGGTCGGGTTATTCCGCGGATACGCTGCACAAGGAAATCTCGGCGATCGATTCGGTTCGCGAGCTTCGCGAATGGCTAAGCGGCCAGCTGGCCGCCTCGGAAGAAGGGGATCGGGCGGCCTCGATCAACAAACGGCCGGAGGTGAAGGAGGCGTGCAAATACGTATCCCTCAATCTTCATCGCCGCATCTCTCTGGACGAGGTGGCCGACAGCCTGCACCTGAACGCCAGCTATTTCAGCCGGATGTTCAAGAAGGTGACGGGCGAGACATTCATCGAATACGTAACGCGGATGAAGATGGACCGGGCCAAGGAGCTGCTGGACCAGACGTCCCATACGGTCGGGGAAATATCGGAGATGTTAGGCTATGACAATCAGAGCTATTTCATTAAAACATTCAAGGCTCATGCGGGCTTAACGCCGATGGAATATCGCAAGTAGGACGGCTCGGCGAAAGGGGAAGGTCATCGTGGAATGGATCGGGCGGAGCGTGGACGAACTCTACTATCCCGCGGGAGAGAGCGGGGCCGATTTCTGGGGGCGGGCCGCGACGGCGGCGGAGTTCGCGGGATTGGCCGCGGAGGTTCGCGAGGAAGGGGAGCGGCTGTCTGCGGAGCCGCTTCAGGAGCTGACGGAGGAGCTGTTCGCGATCTTCGAGCGAACGGGCTCCCGCCTGGAGTACGAGCGAGCGTATTTCGAGCGACGGAGAAGGCTGAACGCCTTCGCGCTGCTCAGCTTGCTGGAGCCTGCCGAGGAGCGGTTTTACGGGAAGCTGCTGGAGACGGTACGGGCCATACTCGAAGAGCGAACCTGGTGTCTTCCCGCTCATGTGAAAGGGACGGATGCCGCGAAGACGATCGATTTGTTCTCCTCGGAGACCGGGTTTACGTTAAGCGAGATCGCGTGCCTGCTCGGCGATCGGCTTCCGCCGGAGTTGACGGAGGCGATCGATCGCGCGGTGACGGAGCGGTTGATCGAGCCGCTGCTGCGGCACGGTCCCCATCATTGGGAGACGGCAGAGCATAATTGGGCCGCCGTATGCGGAGGCTCGATCGGCTCGGCGGCTTTGCTGCGGATGACCGATTCCGCGGAGCTCGATGCCGTGATCGCCAAAGCGCTGCCTGCGCTGGATTGCTACTTGGAAGGGTTCGGGGAAGACGGGGCTTGCCTGGAGGGGCTCGGCTATTGGAATTACGGGTTCGGCTACTACGTCTGTTTCGCCGATCTGTTGAGCAAGCGCACGGGGGGGCGGATCGACCTGTTCGCGAAGCCGAAGGTTAGAAGCATCGCGCTGTTCCAGCAGTCGGCTTATTTGTGCAAGGATCGGGTCGCCAATTTCTCCGATTCGCTGCAGGCGATTCCGTTCCGCGTGGGGCTGACGCATTACTTGGCGCGGCTCTATCCGGAGATGGAGGC
>NZ_JBEPYQ010000150.1:0-10701 GCF_041641335.1 Cohnella sp.
TTCGCGAAACGCTGACCAAGGCCATCGACTTGCTCGATGCAGAGCGCTCGGCGCTGCAGCAGTTGGAGCATCAGGAGAACGAGAAGCAGGAGATCAGCTACGATGCGGACCTTCAGTCGCTCGGCCATCTTATTGTGGGATTGCACCGGAAAGAGAAGGTTCCGGCGTTCCGCTCGGCAAGGCTGCAGGAAGCTGCTTCGGCGAAGCGCTACGTCCTGCTGGCGGCGTACTCCTCGGGAGAGCTTGAGCCATATGAAGGTGAGGCCGGAGCCCCTTATCTGTACGTCCCGCATGTTCAGCAGGACCATATGGTCTTTTATTTGTTCTATGCGTCGGAGAGCGCCGCGAAGGATCTGGCCAAGGCTGCGGCGGCAATGGCCGGGATGATCGGCGAGCAGATCACCGGGAGTCCGAGGTTCGGAATCAGCGGGGAAAAAAGCTCGCTAAGCGAGCTGTTCGAGGCGTACGAGGAGACGGTCGAAGCGTTGAACGGCATTCGCATCGGCTCCGAGGGGGCGGTCGTATCGGTGTTTGGCGGCGGCGCAGGGAAGCCGACTTCTCTGGCGGAGCCATGGGAACAGGCGGACGAGCTGCTGTTCTTCATCGAGTCGGGCAACAAGGCGAAGACCGCCGAGTGGATCGGCAAGCTGTTCGAGCATTATTCTTCGATGCCGGAACTGACGCTGGGCGAGGTGAAAAGCGAATGCAGGCTGCTCGTGCAAGAGGTTCGCGACGTGCTGCACCGCAATTTCCATATCGACGGGAGCCATTCGCCGTCGTCCAGCTTCGAGAACGCTCTGGCCGGCTTCTTCGATGCGGACGCCATCCGCGACTATTTGCTCAACGTGCTCCCCAGCGTAGCCGACATGATGAGCGGACAAAACCTGTACTCGTCCGAACAGATCGTCGACAATATCAAAGCTTACATCCAGAACAACTTCAACAAAGTGCTGACGCTGGACAAAATCTCGTCGCTGTTTTTCCTGAACCCCAGCTATTGCAGCTTCCTGTTCAAGGAGAAAACCGGCATCAACTTCATCGACTACGTCAATCAGGTGCGCATCGGCAAAGCGAAGGAGCTGCTCGGAAGCACCGACGACAAAGTGTACAAAATCGCCAAGTCGCTCGGCTACGACAATACGAAGTACTTTTTCCGCGTATTCAAGAAGCTGACCGGGCGGACGCCGGAGGAATACCGCTCGGACGCGGCTTATGCTGCGGAATCCTCCCCATAGACCAAGGGGCCGTCTCCAAGTCTTGTCGACTTAGGGACGGCCCCTTGCTGATCTGACGATTACCCTTTAACCGAACCGACGGTCAGCCCGCCGATGAAGTATTTTTGCAGAAACGCGAACATGACGAGCAGCGGCAGCGCGCAGAGGAAACACGCCGCGAACAGGACGTTCCACGCCGTCGGATTCGTCTGGTCGCCCATGAAGCCGAGCATGGCGAGCGGCAGCGGAGATTCGGCGGCTCTGGAAATAAAGATCATGTTGAAGAAGTAGTCGTTCCAGATCCAGACGCCCTGCGTAATGACGACCGATACCGTGACCGGCAGCAGCAGCGGGAACACGATCTGCCAGAAGCGGCGCATCAGGCCCGCTCCGTCGATGAGCGCCGACTCCTCTACCTCGATCGGAATGCTGCTCTTGATAAACCCGGTATAGAGGAAAGAGGAAAACGGGATGCTGCACGTAATGAACATCAGAATCGGCGTAAATTGCGAGCTCGGAATATGAAGTCCCTGAATCGTCTGAACGATCGGGATAATGACCATCTGGCTCGGCACGACAAGCCCGCACAGGAAAAACAGGTAGAGCGCTTTGCTCAGCCGGTTGTTGATCCGCGCGATCGGATAAGCGGCCATCGACGTGAACAGCACGACGACGATGACGGAGATGACCGTCAGCATCAAGCTGTTGCCGAGCGCTTGCATGAAGTGCATTTTGTCATACGCGACCCGGTAGCTCTCCAGCGAAAATTCGCTGAACAGCTGCAGCGGATTCGTCATGTTCGATACCGAACGGAACGAGCTCGACAGCGCGATCAGAAGAGGCAGGATGTTCAGCAGCAGGACCAAGGAAATCCCGATATGCGTAAGCGTCTTTTTGGCGATGCCGCCGTTCATGCCGACACCTCCCTTTTGTTCAGTCTAAGCACGAAGAAGATCGTAATGGCGATAATGACGATGAACGATACGACGGCGAGCGCGGAAGCTTTGCCGTACTGCATCTCCCGGAACGCCATACGGAAAATCTCGAACAGCAAAGTGCTCGTCGCCCGTCCCGGACCGCCGTTGGTCATGATGAAGGAGTAGTCGAACGCCTTCAGGCCGTTGATCAAGCTGAGCGTCACGTTAATCGTCATGGAGGTAGCCAGCAGCGGCAGGCGGATAAACCGCGTCACTTGCCAGGAGCTGGCGCCGTCTATGCGGCCCGCTTCCTCCAGATCGACGGGAACCGTCTGCAATCCCGCCAGGAAAATGACCGTGCTCGTCCCGATATGCTTCCAGACGTCGACCGCGGTGATCGCGTACAACGCGGAGCTGTAGTTCCCGAGAAGGTTAAGGCTCGCGCCGTCGACGCCGAACCAGCTTAGTACGGTAGCGATAAGGCCGCTGTCAGGCATATAGACGTAGCTCCAAATGAACCCGACGACGATCGCGCTGAACAAGGTCGGCACGTAAGCGGCTGTACGATAAAGGCCCGTGGCTCTTATTTTCATATTCAGGAGAAAAGCCAAACCCAATGCGATCAAGTTGCTGAACACGACGAATACGAGAGTGTAGATCAGCGTGTTGGACAAGGAAGTACCGGCTACGCCGTCCTTGAAAATCTGCGAGAAGTTATCGAAGCCGATATAATTGAAATTTTGAATGAAGCCGTTATAGTCGGAAAAGCTGTACTGGAACAGCCGAAGGATCGGATAGATCCAGAATACGAGATACATCGTCAATGCGGGCACGACGAACCAGTACATCGTTTTTTTCAATACCGCTGAATTCATGCTGGGAATTCCTTTCCGAATGGAATGGGAAGGGGACCTTCGCGGTCCCCTTCATTCGATTCTTGGCGACGAACCGGATTACTTCTTCCAGAGTTCGTCGAACTTCGCTTGCATGGCGCCGGCTACGTCTTCCGTCGTCGTCTTGCGGCCGCCGATGATTTCGCCGAACTTCACCTGCAGCGTGTCGGCAACGCCGTTAGGCCACATTTGGTTGGCGAAGTAGATGGAGTTGCCGCCCGATTGGTACAGCTCGTAAGAATACTTGTACAAGTCGTTGTTCAGCGGAACTCCGTTAAACGCGCTGATCGAAGGATTCAGCTTCACCCACTCCGCGAACAAGTCGGAGCTGCTGTCGAACCAGTAGTTGAGCACTTGCTTGACTTCTTCCAGATGCTCGGATTTCGCGTTGACCGCCCATCCGGCCGCCGTCGAGACGGCTTGCCATACCGGCTGTCCCGGCTCGTTGCCCGGCAGCGGGAAAAATCCGCGTTCGAACGTGGCCGCACCTTGAGCCGTCAGCGTCGGGAAATCCCAAGTGCCGTCGAACACCATCGCCGCTTTGCCGTCGATGAACATTTGCGTCGCTTGCGGTCCGCCAAGTCCGAGCGTGTTTTTGGCGATGTAGCCTTTTTCGTACAGTTCCTTATACATCGAGAGAGCCTTCACCCAAGTCTCGTCGGTGAATTTCTTCTCGCCGGATTGCAGCTTGAGGTCGAAGTCCTTGTCGGCCGAGTACACCGTGTTCGCCGCGAGCTGATAAGCGCCGAATTGAATCCACCACGGGTCCTTGTCGCCCATAACGATCGGCGTAACGCCGGCGTCCAGCAGCTTCTGGCATGCTTCAAGGAACGCCTGCCAATCCTGGGGCACTTCCGTAATGCCGACCTCGGCGAACAAATCCTTGTTGTAGTACGTGCCGAGCATGTCGATGCCCTTCGTGATGCCGTATACTTTGCCGTCGTTCGACATGTCGCTGCGGGCGCCTTCGCTGATGTTGCTCATGAAAGGCAGGTCCGTCAAGTCGGCCAGATAACCGGCCTTCGACAGGTCGATGATGCTCGCCGCGGAACCCATTCTCGGCCATACGCGGAAGATGTCGGGCGCTTCGCCCGCTGCCAGCTTCGTCTTGATCGAAGTGTTGTACTGGTCGTCCGGAAGCTTCTGAACTTCGAGCTTGATGTTCGGGAACTTCTCGCTCACCATTTTAGGCAGCACGTCCAACTCGAAGTCTTGGCCGTCGGCCGCTTTGTTGCCGGATACGATCATCGTCAGCGTGACGTTCTTGCTTCCGCCGCTGCTCTCCTCGCCTTTGTCGGAGCTGCCGCAGCCGCTAAGCAGAGCTGCAGTTGCCGCCAGCGCGGTTACGCCGGCCAGAATCGTCTTCATCTTTTTCTTTCCTTGGAACACGGTTATCAGTCCCCCTGATCTTGATCTGTTTTTCGGGCTACGTTCATGTTACCTTCTCTTTCGGTGTATTTACTTTAGTACTTAAAGTGCACAATTTTTAGATAAAAGGCGGGAAGCAATCCCGCCGATCGTATGTTATATTTTGTTCAGTATCGGGAAAAAGTAGGGTTGCGCATGAACCACCTTCAATTGGACGAGCTGCTTCGGGGATTAGATGCCGTCGAACGCATTCAGCTCCGCACGCGCGAGAACGTCAACGACTTCGACGGCGGAGAGCTTGCGGACGAGCCCGACGGGATTCCCCGCATGCAGGGCAAATATTTTTTCGGGAGCGATTCGGTATCCCTGCGCAAGCATCACCGATTCGCCGCCATGCCTGTCCATAAGCACGATTTCATCGAATTGAACTATATGTATTCCGGCTCGTGCGAGCAGCGGATCGGCGGCCGACAGGTGACGCTTCGCCAAGGCGACGCCTGCTTGATGGATCGCAATGTGCCGCACGGCATCGCGCCGCTGGGAGAGAACGATATTCTCGTGAACCTGCTGCTGCGCAAGGAGACGCTCGCTTCCGCTTTCCCGGACCGGGCGCCCGAAGGCGGAGCGGTCGCGAGCTTTATCGCGCATGCCCTGTCCGACCGCCAGCGGCAGGGGAGATACATCGTATTCCGTCCCGGGGAACACGTCAAGCTGCACGGGCTGATGCGCGACATGATGTGCGAATTTTTCGATCCCGACGGACATTCCGCCGATCTGCTGCGCCACTACGTGCCGATTTTGCTCATCGAGCTGATGCGCATCTACGACCTTGATCTCAACTACGAGCCGGAACCGCCTCTTCCACAGGGGGTTATCCGCGACGTGTTGCTCTATATGGAAGAAAATCCGGGTAGCTGCACGCTGGCCGAATTGGCCGAACGTTTCCACTTCAGTCCGAAATACTTGGGCAGCCTGCTGAAGAGTCGAACGGGCCTTACCTATACGGAGTGGGTGCAGCGGCAGCGGCTGAATCGGGCGGCCCGGCTGCTCATGGAAACCGACGCAAGCGTCGATGAGGTCGCCAGGCAGTGCGGGTACGAGAGCCTCGGATTTTTCTACCGGAAGTTCAAGGCCCGCTTCGGCCGGACGCCCCACGATTTCCGCAACGCTCCGCGCACGCTGCCTTACAATCCGTAATGGCGGATCAGGTACGTCGGCGTGCAGCTCCAGGCATGGCAGTAGCTGTTGATCAGGGGGCTGCCGTACGGGGAGAAGTCCGGGTTGCCCGGATCGTACAGCTCCCAGAACGTATCGGCGCCGTTCTTCAGCATGCCTCCCCAGTATCGTTTCATCAGATGTACGGCCTCATCCTTCAGCCCGACGACGAGAAGCGCCTCCACGAGATGGTGGTACATGTACGGCGTCGTCGGCGCGATGTCCGGCTTCGCGCTCAGCAAGCGCTGCATCAGCGCCCTGTTCTCGTCCGGCGGCAGAACTTCGGCCAGCGCCATCCAGATTTGAGCAGCCCAGGACACCTGCCGTCCCTCTCCGCTGACGAAGAAGCTTTGCTCCGAATCCCAAAGCGATTCCATTGCCGCTCGTTCGGCATCGGCGAGCCGACGTTCGAATTCTTCGGCGCTTGCGCACCCGACCGCTTCGGCCAAACGAATAGTCCGACGCAACGCGTAAATCAGAACGGCATGAGACGGAGCTTGCTTGTTTAATGACTCGTGCCAGTCGATGAACGACCACCACGTCGGTTCGTCACGCACGACACCCCGTTCATCCAGTCGCTCCAGCGCCAGCTCGACTTGACGGCGCGCGGTCGGCCACAAGTCTGTGAGCGTATCCGCATCATCGGTCGCGTCGTAATAATCGTACAAGGTTACGGTAAAAAATAGCGAGTAATCGAACAAATACGTATCGTCGGCGATCAACTCCGGCGCGATGAACAGATTGGCGGACACCTGCCCGCGATCGTCGGGAACTCCGGCGAACAGGTACAAGCAGCGTTTGACGAGCGCGTCGGTGCGGAACGTCGCGTAGTTTGCCAGCGCCTGCAGGCGCAAGTCGCCCAGCCACAGCCGACGGTCCCGCTTCGGTCCGTCCTCGAAGACGTCCTGCATGCAGTCTTCCAGCGTCTTGACGCTGACGCGGTCGATATCCCGCAGCAGCGGATCGGCATGAGCGAACGGGATAACGCTGGTCCGATCCGCCGAAGTGACGGTTGCGCATTTCAGGTTGAAGAAGCTTACGCGATACTTGGGGGAAGTGTCCAGCACTTCGATTTTCATATATCGGAAGCTGTAACGGCGCGGCAATGACACCTTGCCCGGGAGCACGTCTACGAAGATCGTTTCCTCCTGCAGCCACGAGCTGCTGATCCATCCGTCGTAGCTGGAGAACGGCACCGCCATCTCGACCGGCATTTCTCCAAACGTCAGCCTCAGCTTCAGCGGCGCGTCCGGGGGACTGCCGACCGGCTTGATCTCGAACGATACGTATCCGACGCGATGATCGCCGAAATCCGCGATCACCGACTGCCCCTTCCCGAGCTCCCGGCTCCCGAGCCATTCGATCTCCGCATCGCGTACCGCCCGCCACCCGTGCATCGCCGTTTCGTCGGCTTCGACCTTCACGAGCTGCGTCGGCTCGACCTCCTCGCTAATCAATTCCGGCTTGAGCCCGTCGGCAATCCGGATGAAACGCTCGTTGCGTACGATCGTCGCCTGAGCGGCTTGAAATTTGGCTTGATCCGACATGATCTTCGACCTCCATCGTAACGTTTTCCTCCACCCTACCTCTTTTCGTCCACCGGTAACATGCCCGATCTCCTTGTTTTTTTATCCGATAACCGGATTTGGCCACCGATTCTTCAAATATAATTGGAGCAGCCGCATTATCCTCGCAGCACGAGAAATACCACTTACGAGGTATGGAGAAAAGCGGGAGATTGCTTTATGTTGTTAACAAAACGGTTCAGAGTTAATCATTCGGGAAGCGCAGGTGAGATACTTGTTTAATGCTTTTATCGCTTTCATCTCCGTAATGCTTTTGGGAGCAGTGATTTACGGTACGGCCTGGTGGCAAGGACCGGGGATCACCTGGAAATTCACGAAGTGGTTTTTCGGGATTTTTTTCATAGCGGCGGTTGTTACGGGAGTGCTTACTTTGGCTGGAGTAATCGAATTTTGAACGCAGACGTGGGCCGCCCTCGCCTTAGCATTGTTCGGCCCGAGATTTATGAAGTAGAGGGATCGGTAAGATCCATAGCCAAACGATAGGACGGCCTTCCGGCCGTCCTCTTGCCTGCAGATTCGTCTTTCCAGGCTCTGCAGCAGCTCCAATTCATTTTTCTATATTTGGCACCGCTCTTTCTAGTACAATACGTTTAGTGGCATTAATCGAGTTTAGAGGTGTTCGTGAATGCAAGAAGAGGGCAAGACGCTAAGAGCCTTGTTGGAAGAGCAAACCGCGATAATGCCGGAACAATTCCTTCTCCTCGCGAGAGGAATCGCGACCGGCGTCGAGAATCTTCACCGAAAACAAATTCTTCATCTGGACTTGAGGCCCGAACGAATCAGGGTCGGATCCGACGGAAACGAAGCGGAATTGATCGATTCGGGCCGCGAGGTGCGTTGCTCGTCCGAAGGCTATGCGCGTCCGCCTTCGAACGGCAGCTTCCATACCGGCTTGCCCTATTGCTCTCCGGAAAACACTGGCAGAATGCAGAGAACGATAGACGAACGCAGCGATCTCTACTCCCTGGGCGTTATTTTCTACGAAATGCTGACCGGGCGTTTGCCTTTTTTAGCGGACAATCCTCTCGAATGGATCTATATGCATCTCGCACAGAGCCCCCCTCCAATGACGAGCGGGGATGTGCGGCTGCCCGACGGCCTGGAAACGATCGTCATGAAGCTGTTGGACAAAAATCCGGACCATCGCTACCCGAATACCGGATTGCTCATCGCGGACCTGGACAAGATCGGACGCTCCGACGATACGTTCTTCGCCGTGCCCGGTTTTTACGGCAGGGAGACCGAAATGGCTATTCTGACCGAAGCCTTCTACTCCGCTTGCCTGGGATCGACGGAAGTGGTCTATGTCTCGGGAGAGGCCGGAATCGGGAAAACAAGCTTGATGGACGAAATGTTTCGAAAACAATCCCATTCCCGGGATTTCTACTATATTACCGGAAAGTTCGAGCAAATCCCGCAGTTAAGTCCATACCCTCCGATTATTCAAGCCTTTCGCGGCCTTATGCGCCATCTACTCGGCGAACGGAAACACCGGTCCGACCGCTTAAAACAGAAGCTGCAATCCGCGCTCGGCGCTAACGCAGGCCTTATTACGGCCATGATTCCCGAAGCCGGACTGCTTCTGGACGCAGCTCCTTCCCCGGAGGAGACGGAGCTGCCCTCCAACGAATCGAAGACTAGGTTTATTTACGCGTTCCGCAAATTCGCGCAAGCGCTGGCGTCCAAAGATCATCCCGTTGTCCTCTTTATCGACGATCTTCAATGGGCCGACTCATCTTCCCTTGAATTGATGCGTGCCCTGTTCTCCGACCCGGAAAGCCAATATTTCATGTTCGTCTGCGCCTACCGCCCTTCGGAAACGGACCGCGGCAAGCTTCCGGGCTACGAGACGGACGGCAGCGTCTCCGATCAGGCGGCCGTCCGCCACATCCCTCTGTCCCCGCTCGGTTTGGAGCAGATGAACCGCATCGTGATGGAGACGATGAACTGCCCTGCCGAAGTGACCCTGTCTTTAACGGAATTACTGTATTCGCAATCGGTCGGCAATCCGTTTCATTTCAAGCAGATTCTGCTCCGCTTGCAGGACGATCGCAGTCTGCTGTACAACCGCGAGAAGCAAACGTGGCAATGGAACCTGGGCCAGATTATCGAACGGCTGCCCGGGTACGCCATCCACGAGCTGATCGAGCACCGGCTGCGCCGCCTGTCGCCCGTCGCCCAGGAGCTGCTGCGGGTTGCAGCTTGCGCGGGCAGCGTTTTCGATCCCAGGTTGATCTCTTCCGTGACCGGCCGAACGCCGGAGGACGTCGCTCCCGAATGGGCGGCGATGGAGGCCGAAGGGATGATCGCCCAAGGCGAGAACGGCAAGCTCCGCTTCGCGCACGACAGCGTTCAGAAGCTGATCTATCGGCTGATCGACGAACCCTCGAAGCAGGACGTTCATCTGCGAATAGGGCGCGGCCTCGAAGCCGGGAACGAAGGGACGGAAGAAAGCCCGTTCGACGGGGTTAACCACCTGAATAAGGGATCGGCGAAAATTGAAAACAAGCGGGAGCTGCGGCAGCTTGCCGCGAAGAATCTGGAGGCGGGAAGCCGAGCCAAGGCCACCTCTGCGTACGATGTCGCCTTGGGGTACTTCAGCAAGGGAGTGGAACTGCTGTCGGCCCAAGATTGGGACGAGGCGTTCGAGCTGTGCTTCGAGCTGCATGCCGGGAAGGCGGAATGCGAATTTCTGTGCGGGAATCATCGCCAGTACGAGCTGGAAATCCGGTTCGCGCTCGATCGCGCGCGCAATCCCGTCGAACGAAGCCGGGTGCAGACGATCCGGATCATGCAGCTGATCAATCAAGGAAAGTATTCGGAAGGGACCGCCCTCGGCCTGAAGTGTCTGAGCGAGCTTCATATTATCATTTCTCCCGATCCGGGGAAGTTCTCTCTGTTAATGGAAGGCATACGAATCGAGACGCTGCTGCGCAATCGATACGACAGGCTCGCGCATATGAAAGAAATGTCGGACAGGCGCCGGATGACCGCGATGAATCTGATTTTCGCGATTATTCCTTCCACCTTCTTCACCAATAAGAAGATCTTCTTCCTGCTCGTGTGCCGGGCCATTCAGCTGTCTCTTCATTACGGCAACACGCCCGTATCCGCTTCCGTCTACTCCGCATACGGCATGCTTCTGGCGATCGGCAGGGGAAAATTCGACAAAGGGTATGCCATCGGCAAAGTCGGCATCGAGCTGTCCGAACGCTACCAGGTCGCCTCGATTACGAGCAAAACCTATACCATATTCGGCGGAGTGCTGTGCCAGTTCGCCGGAAGCGCCCGCGAAGGGGACGCTTATTTGGCCATGGCGCTGCGCAGCGGCATGGATTCGGGCGACTACGTATTCGCGAGCTACGCCATGGGCGCTCATGTCAATTCCTTGTACACGCGAGCGTCACTCAGCGAACTGGCGAGAACGATCGCCGACTACATGTCGGTGCTGGATACGACGAAGGACGAGTTCGTCAGACAGAACTTCTATCTGTATCAGCAAGTGATT
>NZ_JBEPYQ010000151.1:0-10686 GCF_041641335.1 Cohnella sp.
TATCACCTGTCCAAGGAATTCAAATGCTACACCGGCTTCTCCCCGAACGAATACTTGATCCATACGAGGATCACCCGAGCCAAGGAGCTGCTTCGCTTCACCGACATGCCCGTGGCGGAGATCGCTTTGTCCGTCGGCGTGGACAACGTCAGCCACTTTATCAATTTATTCCGCGACCGGGAGACGATGACCCCGCTCGCATACCGCAAAACCTGGAGACAATCATAAATCGTCCGCCTCCGGAATAAGGATGTACGGCTTAACGAACGGTATGCTATATTACGAATATAACCGTCCGGGAAAATACGGCCGCCCTCGCGCGCTGCCCCGCGGTACGAGAGAGAGGACACGACGAATATGAACGACAAACTCAAAGCTTTGGTCTCTTCCTCGCTCTTGTTGGGCATTCTGCTGTTGACGGCGGGCTGCAGCTCGCTCCAGATCGTTCACGCCGCGGACGGCGCAACGCCCCAGGCGCGGATGCAGCAAGATCTCGTAACCGCTATCGGCCAGCGGAAGAGCTCAATCCAATTGAAATTCGTCGGCAGCAAAAACGCCACGCTCAAGCAAGAAATCAAAGACGTCCTCGAAGCCGCCATCCGTTCCGACGACTACTTGCACTATATCGTGAAGACCTACAAATATAAGGCGGCGATCAAAGGGAATTCCGCGACGATCGACTTCAGCTTTACTTATTGGGAGTCGCTGGCGCAGACCGCCGAAGTGCGCAGACAGGTTGCGTCCATTATCAAAAGAATCGTAACCCCCGGCATGAACGATCATCAGAAGGTCAAAACCGTTCACGACTGGGTCGTCGCGAATTTGGCCTACGACACCCGCCTTGTCTCCCACTCCGCCTTCGACGGGTTAATCGACGGATCGACGGTATGCCAAGGTTACGCCTTGCTTACGTACGAAATGATGAAGCAGGCGGGGGTGCCCGTGCGGATTGCGGAAGGGACTTCGAGAGGAAGAGCCCATACGTGGAATCTCGTGCGGATCGACGGAAAGTGGTACCATCTCGACACGACCTGGAACGATCCCGTGCCGGACGCCGTCGGTAAAGTGCAATACGGGTACTACAATCTGACCGATGCCCAAATCCGGGTCGATCACAAATGGTCCGCCTCGGACGGATATCCCGCCGCCTCGACCGATTACGGTCAAGTCGTCTCCGATCTCGCCAAGAAAGGCGGGAGCAAAGCGGGCTTCTACCGTCAGCTGCACGGCTTGATGGGTTACGCTTATTTGGAAGACGAGTATACCGCTTCCAACGTCTCCGAGCTGACGGAACAAATCCGCGCTGCCGCCGACAACGGCGAATCCGCGCTCGTCGTCCGTTACACGAAAGGGGCTACCGTGACTTCGGACCTCAAAAAAGCCTTCAACGCCCAGTCTGGAGCCTCCCGCATCAGCTACACGCTCGAAGACTACACCCGGACTCCGGCCAACGACAAGCTTCTCCGCATTACGCTTCACCGCTAACCTGTGCCGTTTAAAACGCCAAAGCCCCGACCATGCATCTACATGGCCGAGGCTAGCGTTGCGGTAAGCTATTCATTTGTACTCGTCCTAACCTCCGATACATGCACTGCATGCGCTTCAGAATAATGTTGCCCGAACATGCTTGGCATGTAACCATTCACGTTCTTCTTGCTTATGTGTCGCTTAAATCCCTTGCTTTCGGATACCCGCATGCCGGGAGGTATGCTGGCACGCTTCGCCTTTCGCTACGTCATCGGATGATTCTCCCTTCTTCCCGTCGTGTATATTGTCAGTTCAGGCGAGCGAGATTTGGGGGTGAGCCGGACCGTCTTAAGAGTTGCTGCAAGACGCCGTTTGGTCACCTGAAATTCGCCTGAAGCAGGACAATCTGCCTTGTCGTAGCTCCTTGCTAACTCGTTTGCTTGCTGGTTTGTTGCTGTCTTTATTATAGCCTATCTTTACAACAAGTTAAATATTCAGATAATTCAGTTTTATTGGAAAATGGGAGGAATTCCTGAACTTTGCTTCCGTATGGTCGCTCTTTCTCTATTGTTCGTGGTTTTTCGACGCCCCCTTTCCGCTCCCGCTTATACGCCAACGTCCTCCTTCCTCTCTCGGCTGCCTTTCCCTCCCACTCGGCTGCTTATGCTCACTATCCCTTTGGCTCAGAATCCGTTAAGATTCGGCGCCCCTCTTTCCCTCCTTTTTTCTCCTACGGCCACTATCCCCTCGACTCAGTTCCTATGTCCTGCGCGTCCCGTTCCCTCTCACTTTTCACCCTAATTACCGTCTTTTCCACCCCAAATACGTCTTTCCATCCTCACTACCTTCTTTTGCCTCCATTACCGTCTTTTTTGCTTCGCCTCCATTACCGTCTTTTTCGCCTTCATTACTGTCTTTTTCACCCTTATGGCCATTATCCCTTTCCCTCAGAAATCGCTCGAATTTCCGGATTCCGTTCGCTTCCCGATCCTATAATCGAAATGCGATCAACCCACTTCCATTTCACGAATTTTTTTTATATAAAATATTGTAAAAAATCCAAATATGAATTATAATAGGAACATACGTTCTTAATGAAATGACTTCTCTTCCTGACGATAACGTTTAATCGCCAATGAAAACGGTGGTGGTTCCCATGCCTAACGAAATGACGTTCGAACAATTTCGCACTCGCTACGCCACAGAAGCCGTATGCGCCGAGGCTTTGTTTCACGCGCGTTGGCCTGACGGGTTCAATTGTCCCAGCTGCGGGCACCGAGAATGCTACGAACTCCGCACCCGCAGATTGCCCTTATATGAATGCCGCGCCTGCCGCCGCCAAACTTCATTGATCGTCGGCACGATCATGGAGGGCAGCCGGACGCCACTGACGCTTTGGTTTCAGGCTCTGTTTCTCCATGCCCGTCCGCAAGGAATCAGCGCATCCCGCCTGGCTTCCGTTATCGGTACCACTTACAAGACCGCATGGCTGATCTGTCACAAGATTCGTCATGCCATGTCCGCCTGCGATTCCCAAGAGCTGCTTTCCGGACTGGTAAAGGTCAATTATGGAAAATACGGTCGTCCCTACAATCCAACGGTTTACCGCCATCCTCAGAAGCAGCCTCTGATTTTGGGCGGAACGGTCTGCGCGGAGATTGGAATCACCTATCTCAAGATCAAGCAGGTTCCCGACGACCATCTCATTCAAGATCGAATTACCTCTCGGGGTAGTCACGACTTCGTCCAAAAACATATCGATTCCGCGAAAGCCGACGTCACCGTCGTCATTCAGGAATTCAGCATTCACAGATACAGACCGCTTCTTGAGATTGCTTCGAATGCTTCCAACTGGATCAACTGGACATTTAGCGGAATTGGACCCAAGCATCTCCAATCCTATCTGGATCAATACTGCTTCGGTTATAATCAGCTTCAACGAAAGACCGATTCTTTTCAAATACTGTTGACCCATAGCGCCGCAACTCCCACGTTGACTTATCCTGATTTGATCCAACGCGAAGATCAATCTGCCCAACGCAAAATTGCGTACGAGAAACTGCTGCGCGAAGCCTGCTAATTCCGCTTCCGTACCACCCGTCCAAACAAAAAACGCCTTCGGCGTCCTCTTGACGCAGAATAGCGTTATTGTCGAAAATGCTCCGAAAATTACAGCGAATTTTATACGTTCTAAATCATTCAAAAACCGTCCGTCCCTTTCTCCGCCTGCATTTCTCTTTTCTGCGCCGCATTTATCCGTGTCCATTCGCTTTCCTGAGCCACGTCTCTTTGTTTCCAATTCTCATTCCTGGGTCACGTCTCTTGGCTTCCAATCGACTTTCCTGAATCGCATTTCTCTGTTTCCATTTCGCTTCCTGAGCCACGTTTCTCTGTTTCATTCCGCTTTCCCTGAGCCACGTTTCTCTGTTTCCATCCACTTTCCCTGAGCCACGTTTCCCGGCATACATTCGCATTCCCGGATCACATTTTCCCCATTCCAATCTGCTTTCCTGAGTCGCGGGGATAATGGCCATAAGCGCGAAAATCCGATGCGTTTCGGGAGGGGGAGGCTCGGCAACCGAAAATCCGATGTGAATCGGAAGGGTCAGTGAGGGAGAGCGTCGTCCCCCGAAGAAGCGAAAGAGTCGCCGCCGCTTTTAGCCATTTCCAGGCTGGCGGTCAGGTTGGACAACAGATCCCCGAGATGGGTTTCACGCCGCAATGGCGGCTCTTCCTGAATCCGTCGCTGAGGAGAGAGCTTTGTCATTTTATTTTCGAGCAGAGCCCGCAGCGCCTCATCATGTCTGTTCGGGTACTTCGCGCCGACGAACGGGGAAGTCATGGCCTCAATCAACCGGGAGAAAACGAACAGATGATCCTCCGAAATATGAGCGAGCAGGCGATTGCCGGCGTTGGCGATTCTCTCCATCGGCCGAACCTCGTCTTCATAGAGCATCGTAGAGAGGACAAGTCCCTCCGCCGTCGGCCATAAAGCGGCGAGACTCTGCGCGGATCTGAGTGTAACGTAGCCGATCCCGACTTTTCTGCCCCGAAGCATACCGGCGTGAAGCAGCCTGAACGTTTCTTCTCCAAGCTCGTCGGTTCCTACGTAGTAATGCTTCTTCAAGCGGATGCGGTCAATGTCGGATTCGTCGGCGAATTGTTCGATGAATACCGTTTTGGAAACCGCAGGCGCAATCCCGCTTAGTTCCTCCTCGGTCAGTTCTACGTAATTGCCCCCGCCCAGATCGTACGCCTTGCGTACGTCCTCCGGCTCGACTTTCGCATCGCAGGCCCTGCAATACTTTAGGTGAGACAGAGCGCCGCCGCAGGCCGCATGAGTCGTCTTGAGCGCAATCTCCTTGTCTTCGGTCGCCGCGTACAGCTTGATAGGGATCTGGACTTTGGCGATTTGGATCGTGCCTTTCCACATGGCATGCATTTCCGATTCCTCCCGTTATCGCAATCTATCAACAGGATTGCCCAAACGGTAGAATCGGATACCCGCCTCACTCCGCCCGCAGGCCATAGAAAGCCAGCATAGGCAGCCGCGACTCGTCGTCGATCGGAACGTAGTAGGCGGGATTGGTTTCGTAGGCGCCGTGAACGAACGTCTCTCCCGACGGTTCTCTCGATAATGCGAGGACGATCTCGGCCTCTCCGCTTACGCGCCATTCGGCCACTTCAATCCGGCCGCGTTCGTCTTCCGCCGTGAAAACCTCCTCCTTCGTGTGTGCGAGCAGCCGCCCGGAGACATCCGAGAAGCGAATAACGATTTCGAACGCGCCTGTTTCCCCGCTCTGGCGAATAGAAGCGGCCGAGGCGCGAGGAGCACGGTAACGCTCGTAGCCGCGTCTTTCGTAAACTCCGCCAAGAGCTGTGGCAGCTAAGCGTTCCCCGATGAGGCGGTTGCCGTCGGGGCCGTTGTGAATGTTGTCGCACACCCCGCAATCCAGCGAAGGAACGACGTATACGCCGGGCAGCCTTTCCGCCGCCTCCTTCTGGGCTTCTCTCACGCGCCCCCAGCAGCGATCCAGTTCGTCTCCGGTTTCCCAGCCGATCAAGCGGTTCAGTTGGACGGTAAGAACGGGCAAGCTGTCGTCCGCGAAATCTTCCCTCAAATGACGCACGAACGCTCCGAACCGCTCCAGATAGGTCGCGGATTCGTCGGTCTCCGGCATGTTTGCGTCCGAACATCCCTGATACCAGAGCAGGCCCTTCAGCCGACCGCCGGCGGCAGCCGCAATCTCGAGCTTGTTCCGGTACAGCTCGCCCTGCTCCTCCGGGTTCCAACTGCGCAGGTGCGATCCTCCGAGCGCGGCCGGAATGAGGCCGATCGGATAGCCGAGCTCAGCCTTCAGCCGCTTCCCGAACAAGAGAAACGGCGAATGCCCGGGATTCGACCACTCCCGGTTGGGAGCGAACAACGTGTCGGTCGGATCGTTCAACGGGTGGCTGGCCATGTCCCATTGACCGTTCAATCGCAGCATATGGACGCCCGGCTCCGGCCGGTCGTCGCAAGGCCCTTTCCCGTATCCGGCCGCGTTGCTCTGCCCGGCGATGATCCAAAGATCTCCGACGCCGAGATGATGGATCATGTCGCCGCGCATCGGCCACTCCATCGCCGGATCGTCTTGCCGGACGCGAAGGCAGGTCTCGACCCGATACAGTCCTCCTGCTGGAACGCGCAGCGACGCCGTCCATCTCCGCCCTTCTTCCATTACGCCAGGCGTCCAAGTCAGCACGAGTCGTCCGTCGTCCTCTCGAACGACTCGTGCATACACTTGGGCTCGCGCCATATCATAGTCTCCTTCCGCATGCCAGATTCCGCGCAGCGTCAGTTCTGCATATCCATCCGCTTCTTGCTGCAAAATCGTCCACGAAGAGGGACCCTCCGTCAAATAGGAGCCGTTCGCCCGCTTTTCCAATCTCGCGTCACCCTTTCCGATGAGGATCGTTCGAATCCGCCAAATGCGACAAACCGAGCAGTACCGACGTCTCCGGGTCCTTCGCCACGGCGAACCTCGGCGCTCCCCACGGCGTCCAGGCGGACGCCAACGTTCTTTCGATGACGCGAGGCAGCACCCGGTCGGCGGATTTCATCAGCCCTCCGCTGAGCACGACGACTTCGGGATCGTAAGCATGGATCAGGTTGACGATGCCCGCGCTCCAGTGCTCAAGCAAGCTGTCCACCAGTCTGCGCGCCCAGTCTTCTCCTTGCTCGCCGGCCGCGATCACTTCCTCATATCCCAGCGCTCCCGGACGATTCGCCAGCGGACTGTCGGAGAAGCCGGGCATTCGGCTCGCCCGGATGCCGAGCGCCCAGTGGCTGGCCTGGGCTTCCATGCATCCGACGTTACCGCAGGCGCATTTCTCGCCGTGAATGTCCGTCGCCAGATGCCCGCCGAGAATGCCAGCTTGGTAATGCCTGCCCCGAACGATCGCTCCGTTCATGATGGCGGCCGTTCCGATGCCGGTGCCGAACATCATCAGCACCGAATCCTTCGTACCGCGCGCCACGCCGTATGCCGCTTCGCCGAGCAAGGCGGCGCGCGCATCGTTCTCCATGACGAACGGCAGAGCGAAGGCGTTCTCCACCCACCGGCGGAAATCGAAGCCGATCCCGTCCGGGTATTTATCGTTAATCGACAGAAGCGCTCGATTGTCCGCGTCCACGATGCCGGGCAGAGCCAATCCGACGCCCCGGCACGCCGGGAGAGACAAGCCGTTCTCCCGCAGCAGCTCTTCGACGGTCTGCTCGACCTCCGGAAGGCGCGCGGCCAGCCCCTGCTCCGAATAGGCCGGAATGCTCGCTTTGACTGTCACTCTTCCTTCGTCTATTAATCCGATTTTAATGTTCGTTCCGCCGAAGTCAATGGCGATGTTCATGCAGCATTCCCCCGCTTACCGCTCGATTCAGGTTCTCACGTAGGCTTTGATCGTCGCCAGTCGGGTTCCTTCGCTGCGGGCGGTCGGGCTGATCGTATACTCTCCGACCGCCGCGGGAATGACGAACGTCTCGGCGTAGCGGACGACGAAGGGTTCGAACGCGCCGTTCGGACTTTCGACGACCGCTTCTTCCCCTTCGACCAGGTTCAGCATCTGAACGCCGCCGTTCGTATGATGCGGCACTTTGCCCGTGAACCAGTGGCGCCGGGTCTCGATAAATTCCAGCTCGTGCAACCCTGTCCGTTCCTCCGTCCAGCCGTCTCCGTCCGCGACCCGCTCCGTTCGATCGATCAGATTGCTTTTTACCCATTCGGTCCTGCGATCCCACTGGATGTTGCGCTTGCCGTGCTCCAGATGCACCGGACGAGGCTTGCCGTCCAATCCCAGCCTGTCCCAGTCCCACAGCTTAAACGTGAAAATGTACGGCGTCGCGCTGATCTCGAGCACCATCGTGTCCGTGCAGGAGCAGTGGACGGTTCCGGCCGGAATCAGGAAGTGATCATGCTTGCGGGCAGCGAACTCGTTGACGTGGCGTTCGGCTGGGAAGGTGAAGCCGCCTTGCTGCGCCCGCTCCAGATCGGCGATCATGCTCTCGGGATCGACGTCTTCTTTTAACCCCAGATACACCGTTCCGCCTTCCTTGGCCTCCAAAATGTAATAGCTCTCGTCCTGCGTGTAGCTCATGCCGAAATGCTGCTTGATATAATCCGTCAGCGGATGCACCTGCAAGCTCAGGTTCTGTCCGCCGATCGTATCCAGGAAGTCGAATCGGATCGGAAACTCCGCTCCGAAGCGCGCGTATACCCGCTCTCCCAGCAGCGCCCTCGGTTCGAAGAACACGACGTTTAAGGAAGGCAGCTCGAGGCGCAGCTCGTCGTACTGGAAATAAAGGCTGTTTTCTTCCGGTACGCCGTCGAAGCCCCATGCGTAAGGATTGTCACGCGGCTCGAGGCCGATGTTCTCCTCCAGCCAATGCCCGCCCCAGACGCCGGGGTCGAAGTACGGAACGAGGCGGAACGGCCTGCGCGCGGTTTCGCGGATGCCGGCGAACAGCGCCGCCCCCGTCACCATCCGGGGATCGTCCTTCCGGTTCGTATCGAGATAGTAATCCGCCCGGTCCAGCAGCGATCGTTTCAATTGATCCGCCGTCCGCCACTCGATGAAAAATCCCCGCTTGTATTTTCTGAGAATATCCTCGTCTTCGTTGCTTGCCCGCCAGTTGCCGAACTCCTTGCTGCGGTAACGCTGCTGGATCTCCCAGCGCGCAAGGTCGGCGTAGACGAGCACATCGCCTTCAGCGACAAGGGAAGCACCGAATCCGATGACGATCACGACTCCCTCTTCGATCTCCCGTACCCGGGCGGACATTGCGCTTAACTGCTCCGGGTCGTAAAATTCGTCTATCGTAAACTGCGCCAGGTAACCGAATACCCGGTCGTCCGTTAAGTAACGCTCCAGCTTGGCCTGCAGACGTTCGGCATCCAGAGCCGCATCCTCCGCCAGGAAAACCCCGGCTGGATTCAAACCGCGAAGGCCGTGGACGATCTCGTCGACGCGAACGGCCGGATAACACTCCACGACGATCACCGTTTTGTTCCGCTTGCCCGCCTCCTCGGCCAGCCTGGCGGCAATCGGACCGTAACCGGCCCATGCTTCCCGTCTCCATCCGTCGATCTTGACGATCGGTTCCTTATCGTACAATGCCACTCCGTCGTCCCCCTGTTCGTTCTTGTTCTCCTCTTCATCTTAGGCTGGAAGCGTTCTCGCGTCTTTTCAGAGAAGAGACGGCGTTTTATAAAAAATGGACAGAAACCGGCGGCGGAGATCAACGTCTTCCGTTGCTTTCGGATGCCTCCTTCGTTAAGATGAAGGTAACGGATGGTGTTCAACAATGGAATTCACGCAGCAGGATTTGAATCACTTCAATGCCGTACTTAACGACTACGCCGCGAATCTGAGCGGCTCGGAGCTCTCCTTCTACGTCCACTATTGGGGCGGCGAAAAGAAGCTCTACACGAACCACGTTCACAAACATTCCTTTTTCGAAATTTGTTATGTGATCGACGGAAACGGAGCCTATGAGGAAGGCACGCATCGGCTGCCGATCGGGCCGGGCACGCTGTTTATGTCGCGGCCTCATCTGAAGCATCAGATCGTCAGCGACGATGGCTTATACATCGTGTTCGTCGCTTTCGAACTCATTCCGGCGGAGTCCTCCAAAGAGGGGCTTAGAAGATTTCGGAATTTGGAGAAATCCCGCACCTTCTTCCTCCGAAACGCGGAGAACTGTCCCTCGGTGCTGATCTGGCTCGCCTTGCTGCAGCAGGTGGCCGCTTCGCGGCATTTTCTCGAGGAAGGCATTCTCGGGCTGGCCCGCGCTCTGATGACGTCTTTCGAAAGCGTATTCTCGGATCAGAAGGGACCGGCCAAAACCGCGCCCGTTCCCAATTCCTCGTCCACGCTGGTGCACCGGGCGAAGCTGTATATTCGCGACAATCTGGCCCAAGAGCTGACGCTCTCGACGGTCGCCGATTACTTGCACGTGTCTTCGCGCCATCTCTCCCGCTTATTCGGCGAAGAGCTGGGCCAGTCGTATTCCGCTTACGTCCGGAAAGAACGAATCCGGCAGGCCGTGTCGCTGCTCACGACGACAGACTGGTCGATCAAGCGGATAGCGGAGGAAACCGGCTTCGAGACGGTGCACTATTTCACGACCGTGTTCAAAGCTGAAATGGGCGAGCCTCCGGGGCAATTCCTCAAAAAGCTGAAGGAGCAGATGGAGATGTTCTGACCCAGGCATTCGTCGTACGATGCAAAAAACGGTTGGCGGGGATAAAAGACCCGGCCAACCGTTTTGGGTTATGTGGAAGCGGCGAAGGAGATTCGGACAGCGGAAAGCCCGCCGGCTTCCAGAACGCCGCGAATTTCTCCCCCCGTCGCCTCCAGCGCCTCCACGTTCTCTTCCAACACGTTCACGCGGAAAGCGCGAGCGATGGCTGCGCCCGGCACTCTGAGCGCGTATGGCGCGGCCTCACCGACCGATGCGCCCCGAATATGCTGCAGCCGGACGACGATGCCGTCTCCGTCGTCGGCGGCTTTGACGTAGGTCGCGGCAACGCCTTCGCCGGATACCTCCAACAAAGTTCCTTCCGCTGCCTCCGGGCAAACGTAAGCCGGAAACTGCTGAATCGGCAGCGAAGCTTCGAACCCGACGCGCGCCATCTCCTCCGGCCGGAATGGACCGGAGAACGGAAGGAGCCGGTACGTCAG
>NZ_JBEPYQ010000152.1:0-10454 GCF_041641335.1 Cohnella sp.
GGTAGCAAGCTACACAAGATAATCCGCTCGACTTGCATGTATTAGGCACGCCGCCAGCGTTCGTCCTGAGCCAGGATCAAACTCTCCATGAAAGTTGATTCGCTCATTCACTGCTGGTATTGCTTTTGTTTCTTACGCTCAATGTTCAGTTTTCAAAGAACAATCGGTGTTTCTTCATTTCGTCACCGCGTTAACAGCGACCTTTATAATATACCACAGTTCAAACCTTCGATGCAAGCTTTATTTTTAATTTTGTTTGCATTTCTTTGTTCTCACCGCGTCCGCATCTTAGTGCTTTTTCAGCGGCGAGATATAATTTATCACAGGTCGGATGGACAAGTCAACGGTTTTTTCGACATTTTATGATTTATCTTTATGAAGGCTCATGCGGATGTGTATTTAAGCTCAAGAATGCCGTTACCGAGCGTCAGCGCAGGCTTGGCAATCTCCCGGATGCATCCCCGGTTCACCAGCTTGTAGAGCAGAACGGACAACTCCAGGGACAGTCCCGCCAGATCCGGATGCCGCATCAGTTCGGCAGGCGTCCACGCCTCGTGACGACTCGCAATCAGCCGGATCAACAGCGCGCAGCATGTCTCCATTTTGTTCATGATGGAAAATTCGCAGGCAAGCAGAACGAGCTGAACGCGCTGCTCCAGCGTCTCCGAGCTTGTCGTCAATTCTTCGAACAGCTTGTAAATGCCCGGGTTAACTTTGCGCATCTGCTCCCATACGGTCAGTTCGGGATGCATTCCCTCTTCGACCAACGCGATATGCGCCCAATAATGAAGACACGCGAGCACATTGGAGTACGCATCCAGCACCTGTCCGTCTTTGAGATCCTGCTTCGCTTGCAAATACCCTCTGACGAATCGGGAAAACTCGCTCAGCAGCTTCTGCTCCCTAATAAGAGGAGACCAATCCATGAGGCGGCTGCGCAAGTCTGCCAAATAACCGTCGCGATCGGCCAGGATTTCCCCGTTCATGAGCCAATAGGCGCTGCCTCGGTTGGAGCTGCCCACGATCCAGCTCTCCAACTGCTCGCGCGAAACCCTCCGAGCCTGGACCCGGGCATCGTCCCACATCCAATGCTCGATCTCCTTGTCGGCGACCTCGTTATCCTTCACGATCAGAATGAGACGGTCCAGACCGTCCGCTCTCGGTTGATGAGAGAACGGATTGGCAATCAACAGAAGACTTACCGCAGCCTCTTCTTCCGCCAACCTCTCGATGTCGAATCCCTTCATGTTCGCTTGCGCCACGTTATCACACCTCTGTTCAGCATTGTAACCCGCATCGCGACGTCCTCCGAGGTGGTTTGGCCGGGCAATGTGAGCTATAATATAAATTGCAAGTATGGTGTAGTTCTACAACACAAGCCCTGTTTCCTGCTTACCTGCGCAAGCAGGATATCGTAACATGCCGGAATCGGGGCCAAGCTTCATTAAAAGACGGAGGATCACAACAACATGAAATGGAAAGCCAGCAAAATATCGACAATGCGGACTTGGGCGTTGTTGCTCGTATTCGTCGGAATGGGAGTCATGGTCTTCGGGACAAGCGGCATTCTGATGTTCGGCGAAGTCGGCAAAATCATCGCCGCCATCTTCATGGTGCTCGGCATCATCAGTTGTTTCATCAGCATGGGCATGTACTTCTATATCGGTATGCTGTCTACGAGCGCCCCCGTGCTGGAATGCCCGGAATGCGGCAAACGCACCAAAGTGCTCGGCACGACGGATCGCTGCATGTACTGCCATACGATCTTGACTTGGGATCCGGCGCTAGCGACGGAGAAACCCGCGGACACCAACAAGGAAGTCCCTTTGCAATCCCAGACCTAGACAAAAGAAAAAGGCGCAAGCTTCTCCGATGCTAAGGAGACTTGCGCCTTTATGATTTTAGTATGATTACTTTTGCAGCATCTCGTCCAATACGTCCCAAATATCGGCGGTCTCGAAGCCGCGCCGCCACGAAGCGACTCCGGCCAGGTCGTACTTGCCGACCAGTTCCGCTCTGGCTTTCATGGAAGTCGCGTCCTCAATCCAAATTTTCTTGACCGCTTCCCCTTCTTTGAACTCCACATAATGCTGTCCCGTTTCCTCCGAGAAAACCGGCTTAAGCTTCTTCTCCTCGATCAGCTTGTTGACCGCGTTCATGCTCATCGTTTTAGACGATACTTTGATGCCGCCTTCGCCGTTTGGCTCCTCGGTCCAGATCCGGGTATAGAGAGGGACGCCCAAAATAAATTTGCTCGGCGGAACGCCGTCCTCTTCCAGAATTCGCCTCAGAGAGTTTTCCGTCCACGGCAGCGACGACACGGAACCGGCGACCGGGCTGGATGCCCAATGCTCGTCGTAAGCCATCAGCATCATAAAATCGACGCTGGCGCCCAATCTCTTCCGATCCAGGAACGCCGACCACATCTCGCTGTTCGATTTGCCCGTCACGTCGATCGATACGACCAGGTTTTGCTCGTGCATCAGAGGCGTCATCTCCCGCACGAACTGGACCAGATTGTCCTTGTCCTTCGTATAGACGTTCTCGAAATCGATGTTTACGCCTTGTAGCTTAAACGTTTTGGCATACGCCAACATCTGCTTGATCATCGTCAGGCGCGACTCGTAGCTGGACAGCGCTTCGTGCGTCCGCTCCGGCTCGAAGGCGTTGCTGAACAGCCCCCAGACTTGAATCCCCTTCGAGTGCGCCCATTTCACGTAAGAAGCATCCGCATTGCTGCGTATGTTTCCTTCGCCGTCCACCAGCTCGAACCAAGTCGGGCTGACGACGTTGACTCCGGGCAGTTCTCCGATTTTCGCCGTATCCGGGTTGGCCGAATAGACGGCTTCCCAGGTCAGATTAATTTTCCGGCCCTCCGACTTCCAGGCAATGAAAGGCTCTTCGTCGGCGATCTCGGAAGGAATCGTCTCCGATTCGGCTACTTCGACTCCATCCTTAGCGATATATCCGAGATGTCCGGATTCGGATTGGACTTTGTACCAGCCCCCTTCCGTCTCCTCCATAATACGAACGTCCGTCCCTCCCGCCAAGTCTTCGACGATCGGATAGGATTTGTCCGGACCTTCCCGAAGCTTGATTCCTTTTTCCTTTTTGACGGGCACTTTCGCATGACGCACTTCTTCTCCCGGCTCGTACAGAGTGACGATACCGGATGTTTCCGCGATCTTCACCTGTATGCCGAACAGCTCGGTCAGCGGAGCTACGGGCAAGTACAGAACGTCGTCCAGCTTCTTGGCCGCGAATCTAAGAGTAAACGGTTCGCGATTCAGCGTCGCGTCGAGCTCGTCTGTCTTGAAATGCATAACCTTCGTGTCGGTCGTCAAAATAAGGCTTTCCGTCTTCTCCTCGTAGCGGACTCCGTCGCCTAGCAGACGCGAAGCGATCGTAATCGGAATAAGCAGCCCTTCCTTGTCGCCCCGGGCATACTGCTCGGTCCATTCCCCTCGGAACAAGATCGGATTCGGTTGCGCGGCATAGGGCGGAACGACGTAAGACGTGTTGGCCGAGTGGGCTATTTTCCACCAGATCGTGCCTCCCGCCGCCGCGAAGAAGAGCAGCATAATGAATAGCCATCTTCCGTAACGCCGGCCGGAACGCCTCCCTCTGGGTGCAAACTCGTTGTTCAATTCCTTTTCAACTCCGTTTCTGCTGGACTGGATGATGAGCATGTCCTTATAAAAGTACGATTCTAGCGTCTTTCAGGTTGCTAAATATCCGAGTTCTATTCGCGCAGGCGAAATAAAAAGCACGCCGAGATTTCGCCCCGCGTGCTTCATTTCTTACCATCGGTTTTAAGAATGCATTCCTTTGCAGGTCGGGCAGAGCCCGTAAATTTCCAGCCGGTGTCCCAGCACGCTGAACCCGGTCATGGCGGCCGCAGTCCGCTCCACTTCCATAACCGGCGGATGATCGATATCGACGATCGTTCCGCAGCTCGTGCAGGTAACGTGGTAATGATCCGACATATCGGCATCGAATCGGCTGGAATCGTCCCCGTAAGTCAATTCCCTTACAAGTCCCGCATCCACGAATAATTTCAAGTTATTATAAACGGTAGCCACGCTCAAACTCGGATATTGCGGAGAAAGAGCCCGAAATATGTCGTCCGCCGTCGGATGCGAATACGATTCCATCAGGTAATGCAGTATAGCGTATCGTTGCGGGGTCATCCGGATTCCGCCGGATTTGAGCTGGTCCACGGCATGCTCAACCTTGGATTCCATGCTCTCACAGCCTTTCGTATAACTTATGCGTACTGACGCGCGTATAACTTATTCTACGTTTCGCGTTCAGTCGTTGTCAATGGAAGAAACATCCCCGCAACTTCAGTCCGTTCCATTCAGTTCCTGTTGCTCTTCTGCACCCGATTTTCCCAGAACCAGAAAACGATGCCCGCTCCGATCAAAATAACAGCCCCGAACACCGAGCCCGCGGAGCTGAACAGCCGGTTCGTCCACCCCGTTCCCGACGTCACCAACATCAGCACTCCCGCTCCGGCCACGACCAGAATGCCGACGGGCGGTAGATTGCGCGCATGTTGCGATTGCGGCCCTTGCGGCGACTGCGGCGGCACGGATGTCGCTTCGGGAGACGCTTGCTCCCAGTTGCCATGCTGCTGCGGATAAGGTCCTGGAGCCGGAGCCTGCGAAGGTCCCCAATCGGCACGGTAACCATAAGGAGGCGCTCCGGCCGCGGTGCGTTCGTTGACGGTATCCGTGCGTTGAATCGCATCGAACAGGCTGTAAAAGTAAATGATCGGGATCAGAAACGAGAGCAGGACGACCGGAAGCGTGTTGCTGCCTTCGGCGGCTTGTATAAGGGCCGTTATATCCAGGAAGAGCAGCATCATGAGCACGATGCCTTTAACCATCAGCCCCAAATACATATGCCCGATCCCGGGAACGAAGAAAGCCAGCAATCCCGCGACCCACTTTTTCTTCTTCCTTCGGGTTTCCGGAAGCCGTGACGGGAATGGCCCCGGCGCTCCGTATCCCGGCGGCCAGTGTCGTTGCTGAGCAGCTCCGCCCGCATTAGCCGCATCAGGGCTGGGAGGAGGCGGAAATCCTCCTTCTTGATTCCAATTGTCCGATTCTTTCATGGCCTATCCCTCCGACAGTATCATTCCAGCGAGACGAAGGTATGTGCGTCTCTCGCAAGTCATCTTGCCGCGCGTCCGGCTTGTTGCCTCATTGTAGCATGCCCTCGCCGGGCCCAACAACGGTACTCGGACGGGGGGCAAACCTAGGCTTAAGTCGGAGGTCGAACCGGCCCTTCAAAGCTTCTCCGGCGCGAGCTGGCGCACCAGTCGAACCATCGTAATCCCCGGAACCGGCTCGAACGTCTCCACGCGTTCGAAGCCGAATGTCTCGTAAAGCCGGAGAGCGGGCAAATTGCGGATCTCCGCCGTTACGCTCCAAATGATCGACGAGAGCTCCGCGGCCAGCGCCGCCTCCAGCAGCTTCGCGCCGATCCCTTGGCGCATGAATTCGGGATGAACCATAACGCGGCAGATCGTAAAACGTCCCGGACCGTCGGTCTCGTACGATACGGCGCCGACCAGCTCACCCTCCTCATTCCTGCCCCCGAGGAAGATTTCTCCTGAGTTCTGCAGCGTCTGAATCGTATCCCGCAGAGGCGGCAAGTCGGCCACGCCGATCAGCGCCGCCTCGACCCTGTAAGCGGGATGCTGCAGCGCCCATACTTCCTCGGCCGCCTCCCGCAGCCGAATGTTCAGCGATTGGATTTTCATAAACTGGACAAGCCCCCTCGTCTCTCTCTAAAATGACACAACGGCAATCCCGCGGGTTGCGTGCGGGAGTTGCCGTTGATTCGCTATTTCGCTCAGCCCTTCAGCCGGTCCATCAGCAGCTTGTTAACGAGACCCGGGTTGGCTTTGCCCTTCGTCTCCTTCATAATCTGGCCGACAAGGAAGCCGATCGCCTTGTCCTTGCCTCCGCGGAAATCTTCCACCGACTGAGGATTAGCCGCGATGACCGAGTCGACGATCGCCAGAATGGCGCCTTCGTCGCTGATTTGCACCAGGCCTTGCTCCTCGACAATCTTCTGCGGGGATTTTCCCGTCTCCAGCATGCCTTTGAACACCGTCTTGGCGATTTTCGTGCTGATCGTGCCCTTCTCGATCAGTTGAATCATCTCGCCCAGACCTTGTCCCGTAATCTGGACGGCGTCCAGCTCCAGGTTGTTCGCATTCAAATAGCCGAGCAAGTCGCCCATAATCCAGTTGGCCGACGCTTTGGCGTCGCTCGTATGTTCGAGGCTCTCCTCGAAGAAATCCGCCAGCTTCATCGATGCGGTCAGCACGCCTGCGTCGTAAGAAGACAAGCCGTACTTCTCGATATATCGCGCTTGGCGCGCGTCCGGCAGCTCAGGAATCGAGGCGCGTACGCGCGTCTTCCACTCGTCGTCGATATGCAGGCGAACGAGATCCGGGTCGGGGAAGTAGCGATAGTCGTGCGCTTCTTCCTTGCCGCGCATGCTGAACGTTTTGCCCTGGTTTTCGTCCCAGCGGCGCGTCTCCTGCACGACTTCTCCGCCGCCGTCGAGAATGTCGGCCTGACGCAGCTCCTCGTATTCCAAGCCGCGCTGAACGCCGCGGAAAGAGTTCATGTTTTTCAGCTCGGCGCGCGTACCGAACTTCTCCTGCCCGTACGGACGGATACTGATGTTGGCGTCGCATCGCAGGCTGCCTTCCTCCATCTTAACGTCGGATACGTCGCAGTATTGCATAATCGCGCGCAGCTTCTCCAGATAAGCCTTCGCCTCTTCGGGCGAACGGATATCCGGCTCGGAGACGATTTCGACGAGCGGCGTACCGACGCGGTTCAAGTCGACAAGAGAACCGAGGCCGCCTTCGATGTGCGTCAGCTTGCCGGCATCTTCTTCGAGATGCAGGCGCGTAATGCCGATCCGCTTCGTCTTGCCGTTCACTTCGATGTCGATCCAGCCGTTCTGTCCGATCGGCTGATCGTATTGGGAGATCTGGTACGCTTTCGGCGAATCGGGGTAAAAATAATTCTTACGGTCGAACTTGCACCATTCCGCGATTTCGCAGTTGATCGCCATCGCCGCCTTCATCGCATACTCCACCGCTTGACGGTTGAGTACGGGAAGTACGCCGGGGTGACCCAGACATACCGGACAGGTATGAGTATTCGGCGGCGCTCCGAAGGAAGTCGAGCAGCCGCAGAAAATTTTCGATTTCGTGTGCAGCTCGACGTGTACCTCGAGGCCGATGACCGTTTCGTATTTAGACATGGTTGGGGACCCTCCTAAGACAGCGCCGGGCGCAGATCGCGGAAACCGGCTTGGCTTTCGAATGCGTGCGCGGCGCGCAGAACCGTCGACTCGTCGAACGGCTTGCCGATGATTTGCAGTCCGACCGGCAGCCCTTCGGCCAATCCGCACGGAACGCTGATCGCCGGCACTCCCGCCAGGCTGACGGGAATCGTGCAAATATCGTTCAAATACATCGTGAGCGGGTCGTTCACCTGCTCGCCCAGCTTAAACGCCGTCGTTGGCGCCGTAGGTCCGATGATCAGATCGTACTGCTCGAACGCCTGGTCGAAATCCCGCTTGATCAGGGTGCGCACCTGCTGGGCTTTCTTGTAATAAGCGTCATAATAGCCCGAGCTCAGCGCATAGGTACCTAACATGATTCTTCTTTTCACTTCCGGACCGAAGCCTTCGCTGCGCGAGCGGCGATACAGGTCGAGCAGATTCGCCGGATTGTCGGCGCGCACGCCGTAGCGTACGCCGTCGAAGCGAGCCAGGTTGGAAGAAGCCTCCGAGGAAGCCAGCAAGTAATAAGTCGCAACGGCGTATTCCGTATGCGGAAGCGAGATTTCCTCCCAAGCGGCGCCGAGCGATTCGAACACCTTCAGCGCTTCCAGTACGCGCTCCTTCACTTGAGGATCGACGCCTTGTCCGATATACTCCTTCGGCACGCCGATGCGCAGTCCCTTAACGTCGCCCGTAAGCGCGGACAGATAGTCCGGAACGTCGACGTTGGCCGAAGTCGAATCGCGATGGTCGTGGCCGGCGATCGCTTGAAGGACGTAGGCGGAGTCTTCCACGTTTTTCGTGATCGGTCCGATCTGGTCCAGCGAGGAGGCGAATGCCACGAGGCCGAACCGCGAGACGAGACCGTAAGTCGGCTTCAGTCCGACGACGCCGCAATAAGCCGCAGGCTGACGAATCGAACCTCCGGTATCGGAGCCGAGCGAGAAATACACTTGGCCGGCCGCGACCGAAGCCGCCGAGCCGCCGCTGGAGCCGCCCGGAACGCGTTCCAGGTTCCACGGGTTGCGAACGGCGCGGTAGGCGGAGTTTTCGTTGGAACCGCCCATCGCGAACTCGTCCATGTTCAGCTTGCCGATCGTCACGGATTGGGCCGAGCGCAGCTTCGAGACGACCGTCGCGTCGTAGATCGGATCGTGGTTGTCGAGGAACTTGCTGCCGCAAGTGGTGCGCAAGCCTTCCGTGACGATATTGTCCTTGACGCCGGCCGGAACTCCGAACAGCAGTCCGCGTTCCCCGCCTTCGGCCAGCCGGGCGTCCAGCGCCTGGGCTTCCTTACGGGCGCCTTCTTCGTTCAAGGTCAAGAACGCGCCGATCTCGCCGTCCGTCTCGGCGATCCGCTTAAAGGAATGGTCGACGAGCTCGGTTACGGATAATTGTTTATTTTGAAGACGATTATGTAATTCGGACAGTCTAAGGTCGAACACCGACATGCTTTTGCTCCTCCTAATCTTTATTCCAGAACCGCGGGAACCCTGAATTGGCCGTCCTCTTCTTCCGGAGCGTTGCGAAGAACTTTCTCTACCGGCCAGGAATCCCTAACTTCGTCGTCTCTCATCACATTGGCGAGAGGCAGGACGTGGCTTGTCGGCTCGATGCCGTCCGTATCCAGCTGATTCAGCTTCTCGGCATATTTAAGAATAGCGTTGAGTTGTCCCGCGAACTGCTCCTTCTCCGCTTCGGACAGGTCGAGACGGGCCAGGTTGGCGACATGCTCGACGTCTTTGATCGTAATGCTCATCTTGTCGAAACCCTCCTTATTTCCGCATTTCCGCTCATTCTTTTCATTATATCGGACAAACTAAGGGAACTCAATGAAAAGGGGGATTCGCCATGTCTCGCTATCACCGGGCGTTCTCATCCGCCCCGCTCAGGGATGCCGGAACGGTAGAATTCGCCGCCGAAGCCTCGGATCTGCGCGACTCGCTGCATCGGGCAATCGCGGAGCTCGCAGCTCCTGAGAACGCTCCATCGTCTGCGCTCGAGATGAACTATGCGGATCAGAAGCAACTGCTGCGTCTGATAAGCAAGCTCCAGCGGCAGGTCCCGGCAGCGGATGCCGGCTCGGTTCGGTGCAGAATCCGGTTCGCTCCGGAGCATGTCGATCCTTCTTCGGCAGACGAGCCGGACGAGGACGCTTGGATACCGCTTGCGGAGCTGTTCGGAGAGATCGGCGGCGTCAGCGTTCCCGACTACATTTTGCATCGCCACTTCACCGTGTATCTCCAACCGATCGTCCGGCCCGACGGGGCGGTCGCGGGGTACGAGTTTCTGACGCGCCCGATGCCGGAGCAAGCGCCTTTCCGCCCCGCGGAGCTGTACGAGACCGCCAGGAAAATCGGCCAGCATTCGTTCCTCGACCGGGCAGCCAGGCAGATCGCCATCCGAATGGGCGCGGCGCACCTCCCGCCAGGGACGAAAAGATTCGTTAACTTCCTTCCTTCGTCCCTCTATCGGCCCGAAACCTGTCTAAGATGCACGTTCGACGCG
This sequence comes from Cohnella sp., assembly GCF_041641335.1. Lineage (NCBI taxonomy): Bacteria > Bacillati > Bacillota > Bacilli > Caryophanales > Paenibacillaceae > Cohnella > Cohnella sp. Next base: position 9,829 of record NZ_JBEPYQ010000152.1, read on the forward strand.
ATCAAAGAGACGGGCACCGATCCCGGCGACTGCGTCTTCGAAGTGATGGAAACGGAACCTCTGGACGACCCTCGGCTTCCAGCCGTGTTCGACATTTATCGGCGCGAAGGAGTCCGGCTTGCCCTTGATGACGTGGGAACCGATTACGCCACGCTCGACGTCGTCGATCGGCTTAAGCCGGACTACGTGAAAATGGACCGCAAATGGGTGAGCCGCTGCGACGAAGATCCCGATAAGCAGCGCTATATCGACCGTCTGCTGGAACGGACGGCGCGCTTCCACGGCGTCGTGCTCGCGGAAGGGATCGAGCGCCCGGAAGAGTGGGCCTATTTGAAGCAGGCGGGCGTGCCTTTGTTCCAAGGCTTCTTGTTCGGCCGGGCGACCCCGGTCCCCGTAAAAGCTCCGATTCCTTTCGGTTAAGTCGGCTGCCCGGACCGGGGCCGCGCAGCGCAAAAAAGCATCGGACGCGAGCGGCCCGCAAGCCGTTACGTCCGATGCTTTTTTGCGTTTTCCGATCAGATCCAAGCCTTCAGGTTCACTTGGCGTATGAACTCCTCGCGGCTGAGCACTTCCTTGCCAGAGTCGTCCGCCGGCTGTTCGTCCGCTTGATCGCCGTTCATAATCCG
>NZ_JBEPYQ010000153.1:0-9886 GCF_041641335.1 Cohnella sp.
GACTTGCTCTTTGAATTCTTCGCTGTAATGCTGTCTTTGCTCCCCCATACCGGACACCTCATTTTCTTGTTGTATTCATTATCTGTCTGCTCTTATGAGGTGTCCACTTTTTATTCTAGCTCCAGGCAGACCGTTGCGTGAGCGAAACCGAGCGGATGACTGCTTCTAACGGTCTGACAGACCGTTACGTGAGCGAAACCGAGCGGATGACCGTCTCTAACGGTCTGACAGACCGTTACGTGAGCGAAACCGAGTGGATGACTGCCTCTAACGGTCTGGCAGACCGTTGCGTGAGCGAAACCGAGCGGATGACTGCTTCTAACGGTCTGACAGACCGTTACGTGAGCGAAACCGAGCGGATGACTGCCTCTAACGGTCTGACAGACCGCTACGTGAGCGAAACCGAGCGGATGACTGCCTCTAACGGTCTGGCAGACCGTTGCGTGAGTTTCTTCGACCGAATTGGGTGTCTAGCGGAGGAGATTACTGGAAAAGAATCGCACATATCGACGCTAGGGCAAAGCCAGGATGGCAAAGATTAAACGATAATTCCGTACAATCTTTACTCCGAGAGATCTATATAGCAAGCTATTTGTAGGTCAATTGGTATAAAATTCGCGCTCCGAAGGGTGAGGCGAATAAGCCCGCCAGGCGGCACGGACTTAAAAGTAACGGTTCTACCGGTCGAGCTCGCGCTGGAGATCGAATTGTCGTTTGTACGGGGACGACAACTAGTGCTGCAGGATGAAGCCTTGGGGCAGGCGATTACCTACGCGGAAACGATACTGCAATCACTGGACTCCACCGGAGAGGATTACAGTACGGCGCTAACCGCGCTAATAGCGGCATATAGAGCTACGCTCTAAGCCGATCGCCGCAGACGCCGAACAGAAACAAGAACGTATACGACAAAACCCGGAGCCTCGGCTCCGGGTTTTGCTATGAGGGCAAACCGGCTTAGGCCAACAAACGGGCGATCTGATCGGCCGGTTGAGGCTTATGGAAGATGAAGCCCTGGATTTCGTGGCAATTGTTCTCTTGCAGGAACGCCAGTTGTTCGCTCGTCTCCACGCCCTCCGCGATGACGGTCAGGTTCAACCGGCTGGCGATGAGCAGCATGGCCACGATGATGGCTTCATCCTTACGGTCCCTCGCGATGCCGCTGACGAAGGAACGGTCGATTTTGATCTTGTCGACGGGCAGCAGCTTCAAGTAATTCAAGGACGAATACTGGGTGCCGAAGTCGTCGATCGAGATCGTGAAGCCCATGTCCCGCAGCGCATGCAAGGCGGGCTGCATGTCTTCCTTCATCACCAAGTTCTCGGTAATCTCCAGCTCGATAGATTGCGGATCGAGACCGTGCTCGCCGACGATCGCTCCGATCCGTTCCGGCAGGTCCTTCTGGGCGAACTGCCGGGCTGACAGGTTGACGGCGATCCGGATCGGAGGGAGTCCGGCGTCCAGCCAAGCGCGGCCCTGGGCGCACACGATCTGCAGCATCCGTTCTCCGATCGGAACGATCAGCCCGGTCTCCTCCGCGATCGGGATGAAGTTGTTCGGAGCGATGATCCCCTTCGTCGGATGCACCCAGCGGATCAGCGCCTCCAGCCCGACGACTCTGCCGGATTCCACTTCGATCTGAGGCTGGTAATAGACCGTAAACTCGTCCTTGGCCAGAGCGACTCTCAGGCTGCTCTTGATCTCCATCGCTTCTTCGGCGTTCGGGTTCAGCGATACATCATAGATGCGGAATTGATTTTTGCCCTCGTCTTTGGCCCGATACATGGCGAGATCCGCGTTGCGGATCAGCGAAGTGCTGTCCTGAGCGTGCAGAGGGAAGAGAGCGATGCCGATGCTGGTCGTCATGAAGTGCTCGGTGTCCCGAATCGCGAAGGGGCTCTGGAACAGCTCGCGAACTTGATAAGCAACCTGACGAACCTGCTCCATGCTCTCGATGCGAGGAATCATGATCGTGAATTCGTCGCCGCCGATACGCGAGATTACCGCTTCGGGAAGAGGCAGCTCGGCCAGACGCCGTCCCGCCTCCTTGAGCATCATGTCCCCATGGATATGGCCTAACGAATCGTTGATCATCTTAAAATGGTCGAGATCCAGGTACAGCAAAGCCAGCGTCTCTCCGACCAGCCTGCCGCTCTCGATTTTATGAACCAGCTGTTCGTTAAAATAGGTCCGGTTGTACAAGCCGGTCACGGCGTCCCGGTAAGCAGCCGCGGTCAGCTCGTCGAAGGTCGATTCCAGCTTCTTGTTGGCGATCTCGAGGTTGTGGGTGCGTTCCTTCACGATCTGCTGCAGACGGGCTTTCTGCGACATCTGGGCATAGAGGAAATAGATGAGAAGAATCAACGATCCGAAGCAGACCGTCCGGAAAATCCGGATTTTGGACGCGACGGATTCCAGCCTCTCGCGGTTGGGGACCGCCGCCATCTCCCATTCGCCGTCGCTCAGCTCTATTTTCCGGATAATGGCGGATTCTTCGAACAGATTGGGATCGCCCATCAGGACAAGCGAGTTGCCCCTGACGGCGAAATTGATGCCTTTATCTCCATTAAACAGATCCGCTTCCTGCAAAATCGGATTAATATCCAGCACGACGGATACGAAGCCCCAGAATTTGCCGTCGCGTTCGATCGCTTGCCGCGAGAGCAAGCCCAGACCGCCCTGGGCCAGCTGGCGCGGACCGAGAATCGTCATGTCGTCCGTTAGCTTGGTCCGTTCGGCGTTGCGCCGGATTTCCGCATCTTCGCTGTGGAACAAATCCAAGCCTATGATGTTCTCGTTGCCCGTCAAGGGATGGACGAACCGCGCGATTCCGTTCGGATAGATCGAGAGGTTGCGAATGCCGGGAATCCGGCCCGAAAAGTTGTCGGCGAACGTATGGAAGCGCGAATCGGATAAGGCTCCGGCATGGGTGAGCTCGTTGATGACGAAAGCTTTAATGCCGTTCGTGAGCAGAAGTCTGCTCTGGATGGCGGCGACCAAGGCGGAAGCGTTGGCGGATAGTTCATAGGCGGTGTCCCGGTTGATTTCCCGGATAAGGCTGTCGCGATAGGAATCGGTCAAATAATGGACCAGGTTGCTCCAAATCAGCGTTACGCAAGCCAGGGTGAGCCATATTCTAAGCGGCACGGCGGCGAATCGTTCGGTTATGGGGACGGCGTTGAACATGAGCGAGATCACCCCGGATGCGTACGAGTGGATAGCGATGAACCCAGATTAAGCGATAATTGTTAAGATTGTTTTCGGAAAAGCATGAGCAAGTTATGAGTTTCCCGGTGTCATCGTGCGAGATGCCGTTCTGATCCCGGAGGAAACGATCGGTCCGTCGTTCACGAGCCGGGTGGCGATCAGGCCCAACTGGTAGGGGGTTTCCCGCATTCCGTTCTGAATCCAGTGCAGCACCATGCCGAAGTTGGCGGATGTCATGTAGGCGACGAGATATTCTCTGGGAATGAGCGATTGGGAGTCTTCGGGCAGCAGGTATTCGAGCTTGCCGAACAGATGGGAAGCCATCAGGTTGCGAAATTTCATCGCGTAAGAGAGGTCGCCTCGAGGTCCGAGCATCACCTTGAAAAAATCGGCGTTGCGCCGGATTTCTTCGAATATGTTGACGACTTTCGGATAAGGCTCGGCAGCTTGGGCGTATTCGCTGAGCTCGCGGGGATCGAGAAGCTTCACGAGGGAGAACACCCGCTCGAACATCTCGTCCATTACCTTGCTCATCATATCCGGCACGTCGCGGTAATGTAAATAGAACGTCCCGCGATTCACGTCGGCGCGTTCGGCGATATCCGTTACGGTAACGTGATCGATTCCTTTTTCCTCGATACTCTCCAGCAGAGCCCGGCGCAGAAGCTGCTTCGTGCGAATTTGCCTGCGATCAATCTTATTCATAGGTCGCTGATCCTCCCGCTGACGATTTTTTTCCCACTTGCTGAACAGTCGGAATCGATTGTGTTGAGTAGTTAACAGTCGGATTAAATGTGATTATTGTAGGTTCCATGCCGTCTTATTATAATAAACGCATTGCTCGATAATCAACGTTATGTTCATTATTGGAGATAGGGAGATGGAGAAGAAATGGGTTTGCTTAAACAGAAAATGACTTGGCTAAGCGTTGTTGTCGTCGTGCTCGTTCTTACGGTGTTCGGGGCGGCGATGATGGGGTCGGTGGTCGGTACGAAGGCTAAGGACGTGCCGGTGGCCCTGGTCGTATTGGACCGGCCTGCAGAGCTTCCCTCAGGAGGCGCGCTTGCGGCGGGAGAGACGATCAAGGAGAAATTGACCTCGAATGCGGCGTTCCCGATTGCCTGGGCAATCGTCGATTCGGAAGAGCAGGCGCGCGAAGGTCTGGATGAACGCCAATATTACGGAGCTCTGGTGCTTCCGGCGGATTTGAGCCGCGGCCTGCTGTCGCTGGCGTCGCACGAGCCGAAGCCGGCGGAGATCGCGATCCTTGTCAACGAGGGCATGAACATGCAGGCATCGACGGTCGTGAGGCAAGTTCTCGACCAAGCGATGAGGAGGGTCGGATTGGAGCTGTCGACTCAACTGCTCGGGCAGATGGGGCAGCAAGCGGGGCAGATTCCGGTAAGCGCGGCGCAAGCGCTGCTGACGCCGATCGTCGTGAAGGAGGAGATCGTTCATCCTTCGGGGGCGAACAACGCGAACGGAAACGCGCCGGGCCTGCTCACGCAGATTATGTGGATCGGCAGTCTGGTGACGGCGATGAGCTTGTTTATGGCGGGGCAGAAAGCCGGTACGGCCGGAGGCGGAAGATGGGCGTCGGTCGCGCTTCAGGCCGTGATCGGCTTAGCGGTGACGGGAATCGCTTCGGGATTCGTCGTCTGGATGGCCTCTTCCTGGTACGGGATGGAGCTGGCAAGCGAGGGAGCGACGTGGATGTTCCTATGGCTGGCGGCTGCGACGTTCTTCCTCCTGCAATCGTCTCTGCTGAACTGGATCGGCTTGCCGGCGATGGCGCTGCTCGTGCTGCTGATGTTTTTCTCGATGCCGCTGCTGGGCATGGCTCCGGAATTCCTGGCGGAAACGACGCGCGATTGGATCTATTCCTGGACTCCGCTGCGGTTCGCCTCCGGCGGGCTGAGGGAAACGATGTACTTCGGCGGATGGGATGCGGTCGGCTCGAACGGGACGGTGCTGTGGAGCTTGGCGGGCGGGTTTCTGGCGCTGCTGCTGGCTTCCGGAATCAAGAAAGCCAAGGCGGCCGCGGAACGGCTATAGACGATTCTACCCCTGGTCCTTGGCGGGCTGGGGGTGTTTTGTCATGGAGAGGCGGGGGTATGGGGGCAATCGCCCGGCGGTCAGCGGCTGCCGGACATGACGATCAGGGAGATCATCTCCTAGGAGGCGAGCTCTGTCAGACGCTCCCGAATCGTCGAGCCGCCATTCCCTCCCGTCGTGGGAGCCGTTCTGCTGGCTTACCGGGAGCTGGGGCTGTCTACGGATGTTCGGATGGCGGGGAGGCAGGCTTGAGGGCGGATAACAGGGTTTACTTGTTCCCTAAAACATCCACTCTCTCCTGTAATCCATCCGCAATCTCTTTCGGTATTTCCCTAACCTTGATATCCCTGCCCAAGAAAAGCAGCCAGCTGGTGATGTCGGCCAACTCATCCGGCTGATGAACATTGATGTATGTCTTGATAAGAGCCGTAGTCTGATAAGGATTCGTATATGAAATCGTAATTCTTAGTGGATGGTATTTCTTGAACTGGGCAATCGCCCTTGGACCAAGCTCAAGAACAAGGTTGACGGCTTCTTCCTGCATGCTCAGTTGTTCTAGAATCTTTTTCTTGCTGAATCTTTTTTTCCCGGAGTACGGTTTCACATCGGTGAGATTGTCGACCGGAATAATCCGCCTCTTCTCCTCCTCGAGGTCAAAGCCTTCTATTTGCCATGAGCTTTTTTCACGATATAAGCGCATTAAGTAGATGGGGTAAATCTTTACTTTCCTCGCCTCTTCGACGGAAACGACCAAGTAGCTGATCTTAAGAAGGGTCTGGATCAACTGCTCTAACATCGGATGGGGCAGATCCGACAGATCGAGCAGATCCGGATTGTGGGGGTTGGTTCCTTCGAACAGCAGGATTTGGTTTAACAGAATAAGGTCGTCTTGCTGGTTTTCCGAGATGAGGCCGAGTATTTTTTCCGCTAAAGATTGGCGACTTTTAAGATAAGGGAGCTGCAGATTTCGTGTGGCCATGAAGGCGATAAACAGAGCTTTAATCTCATTATCGGTAAAGCGGACAGTGGGCAGAACGGAGTTGCTCATCACAAAATAACCCCCGTCCCTCCCGACTTCGGCGACTAGAGGCATCCCCATCGCTTCGATTTCCCTGATATCTCTAATCGCCGTCGAACGAGAGATGCCGAATTCCCGCATGATTTCGGAAATCGTAAAATGGGCGCGGTTGTTGATATACCGCATGATGACGTTAATCCGTTCTACTTTTTTCATGGGGCCCTCTAAACAGTATCATATTTTGACATGATTAATGGTTATTATAAACCCATCAAGTGAAAAAACAAACGGCTTGATCCATTTCTAAGAGGAGGAATGAAAATGAATACGATCGTCGGTAATGAGCAAATTGCAAAAGCAGCATCCCGTCCAATGGGGAGATTAGCCGCTTATTGGACCGTCACCATCCTGCTCGCATTCTCGATTGCCTTAAGCGGGATCGGACAACTGATGCGATATGGGGGGAATGTCGATCTGGTGACCGATATTGGGTTCCCGCTATATGTCACGACCATTCTCGGCACTTGGAAGTTGCTTGGAGTCCTTGCGATCGTCATGCCGGGGTTCCCTCGGCTTAAGGAGTGGGCTTATAGCGGTCTCTTTTTTCTAATGACGGGTGCGGCCTTATCTCACGCGTTCGCTAACGATTACGGCGATTACGGCTTCCATGTTATTCTCCCGCTGTTCTATGCGGCGCTGGTTATCGCTTCTTGGGCAATGCGTCCGAAAAGCCGCAGACTCTGAAAGGCCGATAGACTTCTACTGCCTGAAGCACTAATATTAAAAACAAATTACTTGATCTGTTCATGAAGAGGAGCTGGAATGATGGCAACGTATACCTTTGAGGAGAAAGACAGCTTTATCGTAATTGGTATCGGAACGGAGCTGAAGAGCGATTACACGGACTATGCCGGCATCAACAAGGAGAAGCAAGACTTCTGGCGGGCGGTGGAGCAAGATGGCAGGCTTGACGCTCTAAAAGCTGTCGCCGCGAACGACTACATCTTCGCCGTGAACGAAGCGGTCAATCACAAGATGATGTATTATGCCGGCGTCATGACGGATGCCTCGATCCCGGAAGAGCACAGAGTGATTCAATTCCCCAAGGGACAATATCTCGTCGTTAAAGGCGAAGGGAAGACGGCGGATGAGTTGGGCGGCATGCTTACTGGCATTGCTTTCGGTCAAGCTTTGCCGGCGGCCGATCATTACGCCTATGTTGGCGGTCCCAATGCAACGGTTGAGATGGGGCAGCGAGACGGCCTCGTATACGGGGAAATGTGGATTCCGGTTGTGAATAAATAAACAAGATCAGAGGAGGAATGGGGATGCCCGCTATCGTTGATTTTAATCATGTGTCTGCAGCCGGTCTGGAATCTTCGCCGGTAGCAGGAGCGCTTGCCGGCTTGCGTGCGAATGAAGCCCGGTACTTCATGAATAAATACAAGCACGAATTTACCGTCGTGCCGGCGAGCGAAAGCCAGGAAACGCTTGATTATGTGAACCGGGTTTTGAAAGAGGAACGCGGCATTGCCTTTACGGCCCAGCCCTTGGAGACATCGCGTTTTCAAGTAGAAAATATCAAATGGGCCTTTGTCTTCTATGAGGATGGTCTGGCGGTCAACGTCATGTATACGGTCGATGATCCCAAGAAGCGGGCCGTCGGATTTAAACTGTCCGAGGGGATGGAAGTCCCTAAGGAGCTGGAAGAGAAGAAGTTCAAATTTGCAAGACAGAAGTCCAAGCTGGCTGGGACAATTCGAGGTTCGTTCTTCGTTATTAAAGGAGAATATTAGTGTAGAAGCGCCCCTTAGAATGGAATGGCTTACCCGCAGGGTAGTCACAACAAGTTAACTATCGAATCGCAGTAACTTTCGAGGGAATCTTACGTCCACATATATCATAGTCACCATGCGAGTGCATCTAGAGAGGATGACAGCATTGAAAGGTTGGCGCAGGTTTAGTCTAGTATTGGGGTTCACGAGTGTACTCCTGGTCGCTGCGAATGCGAATCCCGGTGAAGCGGCGGCGGGGCAGCGTTTTACGGATTTGGAGCAGGCCAGGTGGGCAACGGACGGCATCGGTTATTTGGCCGATCGGGGAACCGTGGCCGGTTATGGCGCGGGCAAGTTCAAACCGTTGCAATCCATCACCAGGGCGCAGGCGGTTACCTATCTGGTACGCGAACTGTATCCGGATGCGTCGGCATCTAATCTGATGGATTTTACGGACGTGTCGAAGTCTCATCTGTTCCAGCGAGAGATTAGCATTGCTTCGGACATGGGATTGGCCGGAGGGTTCCCGGATGGCTCGTTCAGACCGGATGAGCCGATCAGCCGCGCGGAGACCGCTGCGATGCTTACCCGCGCTTATCCACTTGCTGCCGGGAATCTTTCAACGAAATTAGGGGACGTTCAGGACCACTGGGCTGCAGCGTCTATTCAAAGGCTGGCGTCCAATGGTCTGGCGGGGGGATATCCCGATGGAACCTTCAAGCCGAACCGATCGGTCAATCGGGCGGAGTATGCCGTTTTCCTATCGAGGGTTATTCAGTTTAAGAGGACGAAGGCCATCGAGGGAGAGGATTGGGAGGCCTTGTTGTCGCTGATGACCGTGGAGGAGAAAGCGGGTCAAATGCTGATGCCCGATATCCGCATGTGGCAGAACAAAGCGACAACCACTGTGAATGCCGGCATTACGGCAACGGTCCGGGATCACAAGCTGGGAGGCCTTATTTTATTCGATAAAAATATCGAGGATATCGAGCAGCTGACGACGTTTAATCATCAGTTGCAGGCGCTCGCCGGCGATATCCCCTTATTTCTGAGCATCGATCAGGAAGGCGGCAGCGTCGCGAGAATACCGGGAGGCGCCAATCTTCCCGGAGCGATGGCGCTCGGCGCTACCGGGGACCGGGCGTTATCATTCGAAGCGGGCAAGGTCACGGGAGCTGAGCTTAAAGCGCTTGGCGTGAATTTGAATTTCGCGCCGGTGCTGGATGTAAACGTGAATCCCGACAATCCGATTATCGGCATTCGTTCCTTCGGATCGGACGCCGGGCTTGTCTCGGAGCTGGGAACGGCGTTTATGAAAGGAATGCAGCAAGAGGGCATCATCGCTACGGCCAAGCATTTTCCCGGACATGGGGATACGAATGTGGACTCGCATCTGGGACTGCCCATCGTGGCACACGACCGGCAGCGCTTGGAACAGGTAGAACTGCGGTCGTTCCGTGAAGCGATTAAGCAGGGAGTAGACATGGTCATGATCGGTCATATCTCCTTCCCGGCCCTGGACGATGAGACGGTGGTCTCCAAGAAGGACGGTTCGAAGATCGTTCTCCCGGCCACGCTGTCGAAGGAAATTGTAACTGGATTGTTGAGGAGTGAGATGGGTTTTCAGGGCGTCGTCGTATCCGATGCTTTTACGATGAAGGCCATTGCGGAGCACTTCGGCGAGGAGGAAGCCGTCGTGCGCGCTGTATCCGCGGGAGTCGATATCGTACTGATGCCGAAAAATATAACCGAAGCACACGATGCTATCGTGCAAGCCGTTAAAGAAGGAAGGCTGAGCCAACAGCAGATAGACAGGTCCGTGAAGCGTGTT
>NZ_JBEPYQ010000154.1:0-9882 GCF_041641335.1 Cohnella sp.
CGTCCGTCGACGCCGTCCACTTCATCGTCACCGTCTTCTCCGTCTTCGACACCAGGCTCAGGTTGCCCGGGGCTGTCGGCGGCGTCGTATCCCGGCCGGGCTCCTCGTCCGTCTTAACCGTCAGCGGATTGCTGAACGGCCCCCAGTTTTGCGCCTTGTCCTTCGCCTTCACTGTAAAGGTATAGGTCGTGTTCGGGGCGAGTCCCGTCGCCGTGAACTGCAGGTTGTCGAAGTCCTGCGTGTACCCGTAATAGACGCCGTCGCGATAGATGTCGTACACTTCGATGCCGCTCGCGTCCGTCGACGCCGTCCACTTCATCGTCGCCGTCGTCGCCGTCTTCGACACCAGGCTCAGGCTTCCCGGAGCCGTCGGCGGCGTCGTATCTCCGGGTTCCGGCTCCTGCCCTTGCCCCGGCGGCGGATAATTTTTGGACTGGTCGTCGAGCACGAGCACCCAGTCGTTGTTCGCGCCCGTCGTCGGCGGCGTGAACGCCCTGGCGCCCGCATTGGCGAAATCCCCGATTCGCGTGGAGGCGCCAGTTCTCGGATTATACCAGTAGGCTGTTACCGTAGCGCCCGATATTTTGCCCATGTTCACCGTGAAACCCGTCCGCGCGTAGATCATCGCGTACCCGGAGCCTCGGGTCGCCCGGATATGGTCTCCGCCGGACAGCGCGTTCGCGACAAGCGATTGGTCGGGCACCCGCTCCAGGAAAGGCCTGGACTCGATCAACCTGCGAACGTATTTCATCTGTCTTCTTCCTTCGGCATTGATCGCGTCGTACCAGTAGACGTTCTCGTCCGCCGTCCGGCCGGGCGCATACATCTGCCAGATGGATCCATGGCCGTACGTGTGCCCGAACGCTCCCGCGAATACGGCCCAATAAGCGGCCTGACGGACGTCGTAGGGCGAGAATCTGCCGTTCGCCGAATTGAAGTTGATTCCCGCGTTCTCGTACCTCGGCTCCGAGTCCAGCACCGGCTTCACGGGCGATTTGCCGTAATCGGCGACGATCATGTTGTAGTTCGGATAATCGCGGGAGAGATGGCCCGACTGGTACATATTAAAGTCCAGCCAGCCGTCGCTCTGGAACCATTCCGACGACGATTTCCCTCCGATCGGATGGTAAGTCGTCAACTGCGCGGCTCCGGCGTCCCGAAGCCCTTGCGCCATTTGGCGGATCAGTTGCCGCTTCGGATCGGTGTCCGGCGCCCTGTCGCCGCCAAGCACCCAGATGACGTTGTTCCTGTTCGCGTAGCGGCCGCCGATCCATTTGCCGAAATTATACGCCTTCGCGTTGTCGAAAATCCCCAGATAAGGCTGGTTGTACGGAGTTCTATTGTCGATGATATATTTGCCCCAAGTCGGCAGCAGCGCTACGTACAACCCGAGCGAGGCCGCCGTGTCGATGACGTAATCGGCATGATCCCAATAATCGTATTGCGCCGGGTCGGACGGATTGTTCCCCTCCGTCGTCAACGGCCTGTTCGGGTCGGCCCCTACGAGCGGCTGATCGCCGTACATGTTCGGCACGGTCAAATTCCAAGTTTCCGCCAAAGCGACGATCTGCACGACGTTGAATTCCTGATCGGCGCAGCTTTTCAAGTACTTTAAGACGTCCGCCCGATTCAGCCGCTGCATCGTCTCCCATCCCGTATCCGCCAACCAGAAAAAAGATGAACCCTCCGAGGTGACGAGGAATCTTCTGTTGGCGCTTACTTGTATCCTCTTATCCGCTGCCGGTATGTCAATCTCCTCCCTTGTGATCGCGTATTCATGCGAATAATACTGCCTCTTGTTGGCCTCCGTGTTCTCGTCGGACCAATAGCGCTCCCCCCATGCAATCGAGAAGGCGTATCGGTATTGGTTCGTCTTCATCGTTTGCATATCGGGGAGGCCGCCGACCTCGGACAATCCGATCGGTTTGCCTCCGGCGAAATGCCACAGATCGTCGTGATGGCTTTGCAGAAATTCGTTTTGATAAATGTTGTGGGTGACGACGTCTACCTTGCCGCTTGCGGCCACTCCGTTCGTCACCGTCCCCGGATAATAAAGCCTGTAATCCCCGATAGCGGGATCAGCCGTTCTCGGGCAATGCGAGTTCCACACGAACAATAGATTGTTCAATCCATGGTCCTCCGCGAACCGCTTGTAGATCCTATCCCATAGCTCCCGGTAGCGGGTCTTTTTCCCCCACCAGAACCAATAGCCGTTCATCTCGTGATAAGGCCTGAACAACACCGGAACTCTTGCATCCCTTAACCGGATCAGATGCTCCGCAGCTTTGTCGTATTCCGCCAGCAACCAGTTGTATTGAGCCGTTCCGGGCGTCACGCAGGCGTTGAACTCTTCTTGGGTTTTGTATCCGTTCTTATTGGAATCGTTCCATACGTTGGCCCATACGTTGGAGGTCAGAGGAAATTGCTGATGCCAACAAAAAGCGACGATGCCCCCCGCCCGCCAGTAGGCGATTGCAGCGTCCACCGCGTCCCTGCGATGGTTGTATACGATCGCATCGCTTTGCCCGCCAATCGCGCCAAGCTCGAAGCTGGAGATGGCGGGGTATTTGCCGCCGGAGATCGGAAGCACGAGCTTTTCGATATTTTCCGTCGGCGCTCCCAGCCAATTGTGCTGCCCGGTAAGCATCCCCCGGTTTGATCTAGACAGAGCGTTCAAGTAATTCAGCAAACTTACGGCTTCATTAGAAGCATTCTGGTTAACAGGAGGCGAGCCCGCCATCACGATCACCTTCTCTCGCTTTGATCCGACCCTATATCTTATACAAGAAGCCTTCCGGCTTCCACTAGCGATTGCCTGATTTACGCCGCGGACCAACCCAAATAAGGCTATCGCCGAGTTGCGGTAGGCGATAGCCTTGCGAGAGAAGGAGGCCTCAGCCCCCCTTCTTGTCTTAAGAGGTTGACGAATCGTTCGCAGCCGCTGGGCTTCTCCGGGACCTCAAGCTTTTCACCCAGAGCAGGTCGTTCTTGCCGATCGCGAACGCCTTCAGTCCCAGCTTGAACCTTCGCTGGAACATGTACGCAACGTACAGCAGCCGCACCGCTGCGGGGATCAGCAGCGCCATGCCGGCGCCGGTTAATCCGTAGGCCGGAACGAGCGCGTACATCAGAGGCACGACGAGAACGATTCCGATCGCTTGCGAGATCGTCGCCACGATCGGGCTGCCCTGGGCCATGAACGCTTGTGCCAAAACCATGGCCGAGCCCCCGAGAACTACCTCGAGCACCAGCAGCGAGAAGACGGGAATCGAATCCAGGAACAGGCTTCCGTACAGCAGGTTAATGAATACGGGAGCCGCGAGCATGAGAACGCCGGTGCAGGCGAGCGCCCCGATCGTCGCGAGCTTGAATACCCTCAGACAGAGCAGCGCCGCTTCCTTCGCTTCGAGACCGGACAGCTTCGGGAAGAGCACCATGATGATCGAGGAAGAGAAGACGTTCAACATCCGGGATAAGCTCACGGCCACGACGTACAACCCGAGAGGGCCGGGCGCAAGCAGTCCGATCAAAATAATCTGGTCGATATAAAGGATGAGATTGCCGAGCAGATCGATTCCGTATGCGCTGATGCCGTAGGAAACGATTTTACGTCCGGCTGACCGGATTCTGCGCAGACTGAGCCGGTAGAGTCGGATGCTCTTGCAGACCGCATATATCGTTACGGGAACATAAGGAGCCAGATAAGCCAGTCCCGACGTATAAGGAGTCAGGCGGTCAGCCGCGATCAGAGCGGTCAGCATCAACAAGGAGAGCAGCGGCACCAGGTACCGCATCCGATTGAAGGCGCGGAATTCGTCTCGGCCCCGAAACAACGCATTTTGCATAAAATAAAGCAGCATAAACGGCGTCGCGAACATGAACCATTGCGCAGTGGAAACGATGCTTTCCGATTCGCTTCCCAGCCAATGCGGGATGAAAACGATACCAATGACGACCGAAGCCGCGCCGGCGGCCATGGACAAGAAGAGCGACGAGTAGTACAGGTCTGCCTCTTCTTCCTTCGACTTCTTCATATGGTACAGCAAGGCGCTGTGAATGCCGAGCGTCGTCGCGAAAGCCAGAAACTGCGGCCATAGAATGAGCGCGGTCTGGACGCCGCGCCCTTCCGGCCCGAGGGAGCGGGCCGTCAGGATGCCTGTTAGCAAATTAACGAACATGATTCCGATGCTGATTCCCATCGTCTTGACCGTCTCGGTGAACAGACTCTTGCCGCGGATCGACGCGAATATCGAGGAAGAGAACGCGCCGACGGTTCGGCCGCTAGCCATGCTTGCTCCACCTGACCGCGGATTTCTCCCGGTGCAATATTTCCTCGATGGCGTCCAAAAGCGGGTATCTCAGCTCCTGATTCAGAAGCGCGAAATCGAGTCCCGTTAAAATAAAGCCGAGTTTTTCCCCCACATCGTAGCGAACCCCTTCGAATTGATAAGCGTAAACCTGCTGCAGTTCGTTCAGCTTCTGAATCGCGTCGGTCAGTTGGATTTCCCCCCCTGCCCCTTGCTCCTGCAAATCCAGAAAGGAGAATATTTCCGGTGTCAGGATGTACCGGCCGATAATCGCCAGATTGGACGGAGCTTGGCCTAAGGAAGGCTTCTCCACCATATTCCGGATCGCTGCAAGCCGGCTGAACTGCTCCGCCACATCGACGATGCCGTAACGGTGAGTCTGATCCTCCGGCACGGACTGGACGGCGACGATCGAAGCTTGCGTCTGCTCGTATTGCTGAATCATCTGCTTCAGGCAAGGAACCTGCGCCGATACGATATCGTCGCCCAGCAGCACCGCGAACGGTTCGTTGCCGATAAAGCGCCTTGCGCACCACACGGCATGGCCCAGCCCTTTCGGCTCTTTCTGGCGAATGTAGTGGATTTCCACCTTCGAGGATCTCTGCACCGCGTTCAACAGCTCCAGCTTGCCCGACTCGTTCAGTCGATGCTCCAGCTCGAAGGCGGTATCGAAATGATCTTCGATCGCCCTTTTCCCTTTGCCGGTTACGATGAGGATATCCTCGATACCGGATTCGACCGCTTCCTCCACAATATATTGAATCGTAGGCTTGTCGATGATCGGCAGCATTTCCTTCGGCATCGCTTTCGTCGCGGGCAGAAATCGGGTTCCCAGACCTGCGGCCGGAATAATGGCTTTCTTGATCGACTTCATATCGGACTCCTCCTAGACGGATCAGATTGATTGGCAATGGCATTGAGGCTTACGCAGAACGGAACGATGAATTGGATGGACGATATCGTATTGTCCGAGATCGAATAAACGGCGAATCCGAGCAGGAAAGCTGCCAAATAGATCCGGATTTCCCGAGAGGCCCTTCGATAGACTTCCAGAAATACGATCAGCAGTGCGCGGAACAGCAGTGCCGCTCCGACAATTCCGCCATCGTAGTAAAACCGGATATACTCGTTATGGGGGACGGAGAAAGACTTGTCGATCGAGCCGTCGTTGCTGACCAGCACGGAACCGAGCCCTCGCCCGAACCAAGGCGATTCCTTCGCCCCGTTCAGGAAAAATTCCCAAGCCTCCGATCTTCCCGACAAGTTCACCTCCGCATTAGACTGCTGCGCGTAGGATCTCTTCTTGAGGTTATCCATCTGCAGCCCCACGGAAAGCGCCAGAATCGCGACAAAACCGATCAACGGGACGATCAGAGCGGTTTTGCCTTTCAAGAACTGTTTCAAGAGATCGAACGCAAAAGCCAGGACCATGGCCAATGCCGCAACCAATGCCCCCCTCGTTCCGGTTAGAAGCATGATCACGAAGTTCGTCCCCATCAGAAAATAATAGATCGACATCTGGCGCGGATACCGCTTAACCCCGACCATGGACACAAAGAAGGCGACAAAAGCCAGGAAAGCCAGATGCGGCGGAATATTCGCTCCCTGCAAGCGAAACGCTCCGTTATATTCGGTGACGAACATCGGGTACAGTCCGGCCAGGTGAAAGACCGCGCCGAAAGCGACGCTGACGGCCGGCAGCAGACACAGAAGCTTGACATGCCGTTCTGTCACGTTCCTCGGCCAACGGATCAGCAGAAAAATAAACGGAGCCGTCATCCCGATAAGCGTGACGAGAGGCGCCGATGACGACAGCATCGGGTGGCGGTCGGCCATCGTATACGTCAAAGCGCAGATCAGGAAGACCGCCGCGATGGGAGCCAATCTCGCCTTGTGAATGCCGAACCGGATCATCGCGGGCACGCTAAGCAGAATGATGCCGAATTTGTAGAAGGACTGCAGATCAAGCCCCATCGCCTCGATCTCGAAAATGTATTGAATGGAGATCGCGGACAGAACAAGCAGCAGGTATCCCGTGCCGATCGGGAAAATGATGGCGAACAGGCTGATCGATACTCCGATAACGCCCGCGAACGCAAGGACCGGCTCGCGCGGCACCGCGATCCCGATCAGCAGCGCGCCGATTAGCAAGAGGAGGAGCGGCATCGTCCTCGGCTGCAGACGGGCGGCTTCCCATCCGTTCATAAATCCGCAACCGCCCCTCGTTTGCGCAAGGTGTCCACGGAGCCTCTAATGCTCTCCAGCCGACACTCCTTCAGCAGACGTTGGCCCGGCGTCCGGACGAATAGCGCATTGACCAGAAGATAAATCCTTTTCAGAAGCAGCGTCGCCATCAGCTTCATTCGCATAGGCCAACGATCTCCCCAGATCGCATAGGAAACGCCTTGATAGTAGAACCTTCGCTTGATCCATTCTTGTCGGAGGCGATCGCCGGGGATAAAATGGAGGACGCTCATCTCGGGTACGTAAACGAGCTGATAACGTTTCTTCCTTAGCTGCGCAAACAGCCACGACTCCTCGCCGGACAGCAGCGATTGCCCTTTGCGGCCCAACGACTCGGGAAAGGCAAGCTCCCCCAGCGCTTCCCGACGAATCGCCATATTCGCTCCGTAAGGATGGAAGCGACGCGGATAAACCTTCTCCTTGTTCCCGAAATCTACGATCGTGAACCCCAGCTCCAATGGCTTAACGAGCCAATCCGGCCGCGACGTCTCGAAGAGAGGACGGATGATTCCCCCGACCGCGGCCGCGCCGGCATTTCGTTGAAAAGCGTTAATCAGGCTCGTCAACCACTCTTCGGACGGGATCGCGTCGTCGTCCAGGAAGGCGAGAATAGGCCCCCGCGCCTCCTTGACCCCCCTGTTCCTGGCGATGGACAAGCCTTGTCTGGCTTCGTACACGTAGCTCAGCCTCACTTTTCCCGACAGCCGGGTCTTGCATTCGGCCACGACATCGGCGGTATGATCGGGCGAGCGATTGTCGATCACGAGCACTTCCGCCTCTTCTATCCCCTTTACCTGCTCCAGAGAAAGCAAGGTTTCCCGCAATAAAGAAGCTCTGGCATACGTACAGACGATAATCGATACCTGCGGCATGAAATCGCGAACTTCCATCTTACTCTTCCTTTCTCTGCTCGCTGCGATCTCGCTTGATCGCGCTTCTTCGTCTATTCCGCCATTGCCTTATAGCGTTTATGCATCAGCTCTGTGGAAGCTTTTTTCTTCCCGTTAAGCACGACCCCGAGGAGGGACGCCTGAACATGTTCGAGAAGCTGCTTCGCTTTGACCGCGGAGTCCCGCTTGACCTTGCCGGATCCGACCACGAGCAGCACCCCGTCGCATCGGGCCGCGACGATTTGCGCATCCGTCACCAGCAGAACGGGAGGGGTATCGAAGATCACGACCTCGAATTCCTCCAGCGAATCTCTTACTAGTCCTCCCAACTTCTCCGAGGACAACAGTTCCGACGGATTTTTCGGAATCGGTCCAGAGGGGAGCAAGGACAACTTCTCGACGTAGGTCGGCAGAACAAAGCTCTGCATCGGGGCGGACGAGCGCAAATACTGGGTCAGCCCCGCGTCGTTCGTCGCTTCGAACACTTTATGCAAAACCGGATTGCGCAAATCGGCATCGACCAGCAGCGTTTTCTTCCCCTCCAACGCATAGCTGACGGCGAGATTCGCCGCGGTAATCGTCCTTCCTTCTCCCTGAACGGCGGAGGCGACACAGATCGTTCTCGGCGCGCGTTCGGCATTGGCGAAGTGCGTGTTCGTCCGAAGCGTCCGATAAGCCTCGGAGATCGAAGCTTTGGGGTTCATGTCCGTGAGCAGCGCGTACTCATTGGTTTGCCGTAACATAAACGCTCTCCGCCGCCTTTCTCGAAGGTTTGCCGGCGCGATGCCTGTACAAGTCCTTCTTGTCGATTTGCTTGATTGTTGCCAGAATCGGCAAATTCAGCTCGCTCATGATCTCTTCCTCGCTCATGATCGTATCGTTCAGATGATGAAGCAGGAACACGATGCCCAAGCTGAACATCAGCGACAGGACGAGGCTGATCGCGACGTTCATGGCCAGATTCGGCGAGATCGGAGCCGGTTTCTCGTCCGCCGCCGCGTTGTTAAGGATGGTCACGTTATCGACCTTCATGATTTCCACGACTTTCGATTTGAACACTTCGGACACCGCGTTCACGATGAGAGCCGCTCTCTCGTAGCTTTCGTCCTGCGCGACGACCGTCATGACCTGCGTCCCGTTCACCGAGCTGACCGTAACGGTTTCCATCAGTTCGCGGCCGCTCAAGCCGATGTCCGGATGCTTGCTCAGCACTTCGTTCATGATCGCTTCCGTACGGATCAGTTCCTTATAGGTGGCGATGAGCTGAACGTTGACGGTCACGTCGTCCCAGGTGATTCCGTACCCGTTGTCCTGAACCGAGGATTTATTGACGATCAGTTTGGTGGAAGCTTCGTATTTGGGCTCCATGAGAAAATGCGTCGACAACCCCGTCGCCGCGACAGCCAAAATCACGACCGCCGCAATGACTCCGGCCCGGCTCCGGATTACCCGGAGTATTTCGCGTAAATCCATTCCCATCCCACTTTCCGACTTAGTCTTTTAATAGGTAATCGCCAGTCTGTCCGCCGTCTTCGACTCATCCGGCATCCCGATGCCGATGCCTTCGTACTCGAATCCAAGCCGGTTCAATTCGGCCGCGTTCAGGAAATTGCGAGTGTCCAAGACGAACGGCTTTCTCATCGATGCATGGATTTCCTCCCAGCCAAGCCGGGCGTATTCGTCCCAATGCGTCAGCAAGATCAATGCGTCGGCGTTGTCGGCGACGCGATGAGCATTGTCGCAGTACCCGATCTCCATAAGTTCGTTCAGGGCCTTGAACATGCCCATGCCCTGGGGATCGTGAACCTTCACCCTTGCTCCGACGTCCAGCAGTTCTCCGATAATGACGGATGCCTGCGTGTGACGGGCGTCGTCCGTATTCGGCTTAAACGTTAAACCCAGAATGCCGATCGTCTTGCCGTTCAAGGATTTCAGCTTTTGCTTGACCTTGTCGATGACGTGCTTGTGCATAAGACCGTTCGATTGGATCGCCGCCTCGACGACCGACAGCTCGCAGCCGTATTTCTTTCCCGTGGCCAGCAGCTCCGCCGTATCCTTGGGGAAGCAGCTGCCGCTCCAGCCGCTGGACACTTGCAGGAATTTATCCCCGATTCGCGAATCGAGCCCCATCCCTGAAGCGACGGACATGACGTTGGCGCCAAGCGTTTCGCACAATCTGGCGATTTCGTTGATAAAGCTGATCTTGACGGCCAGAAAAGCGTTGGAGGCGTACTTAATCATCTCCGCGCTCTTGATGTCGGTCTCGTAGTAGGCGGGTGTCTTCGGGTGAACCTGCCGATCGAACAGGAAATACCGGAACAGCTCGTCGTAATTCACGCGGTGCACCAATTTGTGATAGAGACGCCGCATCACTTCGCTCGCTTTATCATGACGGGACCCGAGGACGATGCGATCGGGAAAAAAGACATCCTGTAAAGCGT